>JBLYYW010000018.1:0-27309 GCA_048550155.1 Acidimicrobiales bacterium
ACGCTGACCAGCGAAACGTTGATTCCCCGTCGTCGGGCATCGAGTGACTCGACCCGAGCCCGAACCAGATCTCCCTTGGACAGAACGTCCCGGGCCTTGTTCGGTGGTGGGTCACCCATTGCCTTGATTGGCAGATAACACTGTGCGGTCGCAGCCCGAAGGTAGCAACCGTGGCTTGAGTACCTCTCGACGTGACCCTGAATGGTGTCGCCGATGGAGTACTTCGTTACAAACGCCATGAACTCGTTGACGTCGTTGAGATGATGAGGTTCGTTGGCCGGCTCTGTGTGAGTCGGCGCCGGGGTCTTCGGGGCCGACTCGGCGCGCTTGCTCTCAGGCTCAGGACTTTTACGGCCAGTGTTCCCGCCCCTTCTGCCTCTCGACTTCTGTCGAGCAGACTTGGGCTCCGATACCTGCTCATCGGGCGCTGCGGGTTTGGGCTTGGAACGCTTCGTCGCAGTCGTCGCAGCCTTGCTCTTCGCAGCCTTGATGGACTGTCGGCTCTTGGCACCGCGAACCGGTCCTCGCCATGCGAAGACCCACCCCACATTCGGTACCGGCTTTCCTCCGAGCAGGCGCTGCTCCTCGGTGAGAAGCCATTCGTGTTCTCCGTGGAACTCTTGGAATGAGTCGTTCGACAGAACAACCGCATCTACCTGGGCGGCGACCTGGAGGATGAACGCATCACCTCGACCCACGACCCCTGCGGGAGGGGTGACGATCGTCCCATCGAGGGTGCGAGCTTCGAACTCTTCCAGCTCGTCAGCTTCGATACGACGAGGGAACGTCGCATCCACAATGACGGTGATCGGAGCGAACCCCTCTTTGCCAACCGCGCGAACGGCCTCGTCCAACTGGGCGAGGCTTGGTGTGGTTCGACCCTCCGTTGCAATGTTGGAGCCGTCGACCACGAGGTGTTGTGTTCGCTTTGAGGTCATGCGGGTTACTAGTGAATCACTGAAGTGTTCTAATTGCTTCGGCATCTTTGCACTAGTTCTAACCTTTCTTGCATGATCTCTTGTGTCTTATTTGACTTTGGCGGAGTAGTGATCGAGTCACCCTTCATCGCATTTGAGAAATTCGAGGTGGAACGAGGACTGCCTGCTGGGTTTCTGCGGACGGTAAACGCTATCAACCCCAACGACAATGCCTGGGCCAAGCTGGAAAGAAGTGACATCACAATCGAGGAGTTTGATGCGCTCTTTGCTTCAGAGTCGGAGCGGCTGGGCTACCTCGTTCGGGGAGGTGAGGTGTTGGGGCTCTTGTTTGGAGCGGTGCGTCCGAGAATGCGACATGTGCTCGATCTGCTGCCGAGGTTGGGATTTCGCATCGTGTGTCTCACCAACAACGTCGTGACGGATGACGACATGAGGGAAGATATCGCAGATGCGATGACATGCTTTGAAAGAGTCTACGAGTCCTCGGCGATGGGGTCACGAAAGCCCGAGCCTGAGTTCTACCGCGCGGTTCTCGATGACCTAGGGGTGGAGCCTGCCGAAGCCGTCTTTCTGGACGATCTTGGGATCAACCTCAAGCCTGCGAAGGCGATGGGCATCACAACGATCAAAGTGACCGATGAGATTCAAGCAATTCGAGAGCTTGGGGATGTGGTGGGCGTTGACCTGCTCGGCTATTGAAATGCCCGTCGCAGCAACGAAGCCTGCTCCTGCATGTGAATAGCACGGGAACCGGTTGCAGGACTTCCCGATTCGGTTCGGCTGACCCGACGGATCTTGTGGGTGTCGCCGTGAGCCTCATACAAGCGACCCTTCACTGAGTTCCACGCACCCATGTTCTCGGGCTCTTCTTGGAGCCACACGATCTCGGTTGCGTTCGGATAACGGCTGAGCGCGGCAGCGATGTCGTCGAAGGGCCAGGGATACAACTGCTCAACACGAACAACCGCTGCAGAGATGTCGTTGTCATCGCGATACTGCTCGGCTTCGGCCGCCACCTTGCCCGACGCGAACACCACTCGGCCGACTGCGGTGGCCCGCTCTACCGGCGAAGGTTCGAGCACCTCTTCGAAGCTGCCGGAAGTGAACTGGTCGACGCTGTTTCTGGAGTACTTCGCCCGCAGTCCCGATTTGGGGGTGAACACGACCAGTGGTTTGTTGATGTCACGAACGATCTGCCGCCGGAGCAAATGGAACAACTGAGCTGACGTGGTTGGGTTTGCAACCTGGATGTTGTCCTCGGCGCACAAGAGGAGGAACCGCTCGAGACGACCCGAGGAGTGTTCGGGCCCCTGGCCTTCATATCCGTGAGGGAGCAGCATCACCAATGGTGATGCCTCGTTCCACTTGTCCTCGGCCGCTACCAGGAACTGGTCGATGATGATCTGGGCGCCGTTCACGAAGTCTCCGAACTGTGCCTCCCACAGTGTGAGGCAATCGGGGTCCACCAACGAATACCCGTATTCGAAGCCGAGGCCGGCGTATTCGGACAACGTCGAGTCGTAGACCCAGAAATCGGTGTCGTCATCCCCAAGTTCAGCGAGCGGGGTGAACTCGCTGCCATCCTGATAGTGGCTCAACGTTGCGTGCCGATGAGCGAATGTTCCCCGGCGACTGTCCTGTCCAGCAAGGCGTACCGAGGTTCCTTCGACCAGCAGGGAGCCGTAGGCAAATGCTTCGCCCAGTGCCCAGTCGACCTCACCCGATGCCCACATCTTGTCGCGTGCCACGAACTGCCGCGCGAGTTTGGGGTGGACCTCGAACCCCTCGGGTACGAACGACAGTGCCTCGTACACCGTGTCCAAGGTTTCCCTGGGGACCGACGTGTCCACGTGGGGGAGCACACCCACTGGGGGCGGCGATGGCTTGGCCAGGATTCCCTCGGGCGGAGCTGACTCTCGAGTGTCGTCCAGTGCCAGCTGCAGCAGCTGTTGGAAATACTCGATGGCCTTCTCGGCCTCTTCGATGGACAGCTCACCTCGGTCGATCAGAGCTTGAGTGAAGAGAGTACGAGCGCTGGGCCGTTCGCCGATCTTGCGGTACATGACCGGCTGGGTGTAGCTGGGATCATCACCCTCGTTGTGACCGTGACGTCGATAACCGATCATGTCGATAACCACGTCTTTGTTGAAGCGTTGCCGGTAGGCGAATGCCAGCTGGGCGACGCGCACGCAGGCTTCAGGGTCATCGGCGTTTACGTGGATGATCGGTGCCTGCACCATCTTGGCAACGTCGGTGGAGTATTCCGACGACCTGCTGTGGTGCGGGGCCGTGGTGTAGCCGAGTTGGTTGTTGATGATGAGGTGGATGGTTCCTCCGACCTTGTAGCCCTTCACCTGGCTCAGGTTCAGTGTCTCGGCGACGACTCCTTGGCCGGCGAACGCTGCGTCACCGTGGATGAGAATGGGCAGAATCGGATAGTTGCCCGCATCGCTCTGGTCCATGTATGCCCGTGCCATGCCGATCACGACGGGATCGACCGCTTCGAGGTGTGAAGGATTTGCTGCGAGCTCAACTTCCACAGCGTTGCCGTTCCGGCTTGTGTGGCTACCGGTGAAGCCCAAGTGGTATTTCACGTCCCCCGACCCCTGGATCGCCTCCTGATCGACCGCACCTTCGAACTCTTTGAACAGATCGCGGTGGCCCTTCTTCATGATGTTGGTGAGCACGTTCAGTCGACCACGGTGAGCCATACCGATGATCCCGCGTTCGATACCCGCATCGGCCGCATCGCTCAAAATGGCATCGAGGATCGGGACTGCACTTTCGGCACCTTCCAGGCCAAACCGTTTCTGACCGACGTAGCGGGCGGCCAAGAATTTCTCGAATGCTTCGGCGGTGCTGAGCCGTTCGAGGATGTGGTGGAGATCTTCGCGATCGAGCCGTGGCGCCGGCACCTCGACTTGTTCCTGAATCCATCGCTTCTCGGTGGGGTCTGCGATGTGCATGTATTCGACACCGACCGTGCGGCAATACGCGTCACGGAGCACTCCGAGGATGTCACCCAGCTTCATCTGCTTGGCGACGCCATCGATGGCTGCGTAGATGCCCTCGGTCGTTCCGGTCAGAAATCTTCGATCGAGGTCCCAGATCGTGAGGCCGAACGTGGCCGGGTCGAGTTCGGGGTGGGTTTCCTTGGGCCCATCGGAAAGTGGGTTGGTGTTGGCGATGAGGTGGCCGCGGACCCGGTACTGGTTGATCAGAGTGTTCACGCCGTGCTGTTTGGCGATTGCCATGTCGACGTCGTTGTTGGATGACACCGCATCCTTGCGCCACTGCACAGCTTCGTAGGGAACTCGCATGTCGCCGAAGATCTCGGAGTAGAAGTTGTGCTCACCGAGCAGCAGCTCATGGACTCGCTTGAGGAACAGGCCAGACTCGGCACCTTGGATGATGCGATGGTCATAGGTGCTCGAGATGGTCATGATCTTGGAGATCCCGAGTTCGGCCAAGGTGACCGGATCCGCCGCTTGGTATTCGGTCGGGTAGCCGATGCCTCCGAGTCCCACGATGAGACCCTGTCCCGGCATGAGTCGAGGGACGCTCTGGATCGTGCCGATGGTCCCTGGATTCGTAATCGAGACGTTCGCCCCCATCAGATCATCGACCTTGAGGTTGTTGCTCCTGACCTTGGCGATCGCAGCCTCGTAGGTCTCGAGAAACTGTGAGAAGCTCATGTTCTGGGTGTCTTTGAGAACCGGAACGATCAGGCTCCGGGAGCCGTCCGACTTGGCTTGATCGACCGCGATGCCCACGTTGATCTGGCCGCTCTGGACAACTCTGGGTTTGCCGTCCGAACCGACCGCATAGCTGCTGGCCATCGCCGGGACTTCTTCTCGGATGGCCCTCACGATCGCGTACCCAATGATGTGGGTGAAGCTCACCTTGCCGCCGCGAACTCTTTTCAAGTGATTGTTGAGCACCTTGCGGTTGATCTCGAGGAGCTTGGCGGGAACCTCCCTGAAGCTGGTGGCTGTCGGGACCGAAAGGCTTGCCTCCATATTGGTGACGATCCGCGCTGCCGCACCACGTAGTGGGGTGCCCAGCTCAGGGGCGGCCTCCTTGACGCTGTCGAGCACCTTGGGTGCAGCTGGCGAGGATTCCGGTGCCTCGGCTGGGGGAGCCGCAGCCGGCGCCGCCGGGGCGGGCGGAACGGTGGCACTGCTACTCGCTCCGTTGGACTTGGACCCGTTCGGAAAATCTGTCGGCGGTGCCGGCGAGTCGGCGTTGAGAGCAGCCGCAGGCGAGTCCGGACTGGGCGTTGCAGCCGGTGACCCTTCAGCATCGGAGAAAAGGTGTCGCCAGTCCTCGGGAACCGACTTCGGGTTGTCTTTGTAGTTCTGCGCTAGCTCCTCGACCAGCCACGCATTCGGGCCAAGGGATCTCGGTTCTTCGTTGGAAGCCACGCCCTCAGGCTACTCCTGTGGGTACTAGTGTTTGGAGTCCTGTGATCATTGCGACCTGGAACGTGAATTCGCTCAAGGCGAGGATGCCGCGTGTGGAAGAGTGGCTCGCCGACGTGCAACCCGACGTGCTGTGTCTCCAAGAGACCAAGATGAAGGACACCGCGTTTCCGGCTCTCACCTTCCAAGGGCTGGGATACAACTCGGTCCATCATGGATTCAATCAGTGGAACGGCGTTGCCATTCTGTCTCGACTTGACATCGAAGACCCGATCAACGGATTTGCGCCCGGCATCGAACCCGACCCCGATGCCCGGTTGATTTCCGCCACCTGTGGTGGTGTCCGGGTCCACAGTGTCTATGTGCCAAACGGCAGAGAAATTGGACACGACCACTTCCACTACAAACTCTCCTGGCTCGATCGGCTCGTCGAGCATCTGAACGCCACGGTGTCACAGGATGACGATGTGGTCGTTGCCGGTGACTGGAATATCGCTCCATCCGATGACGATGTATGGGCTCCGCGACTGTTCGCGAACTCCACCCACGTGACACCCGAGGAACGGTCGGCGCTCGGGAGAGTGAAGGCTTGGGGTTTGGTCGACACGTTCAGGAATCGACACCCGGAGGCACAACTCTTCAGCTACTTCGACTATCAGGCCGGCCGCTTTCACAAGCGGGAGGGCATGCGGATCGACTTCTTGCTTGCGTCTAACTCGCTCGCAGAAACAGGATTTCTCGACATCATCGATCGGAATGCCCGAAAGGGAACCAAGCCAAGCGATCATGCGCCCGTGCTCGCTGGATACCGGGTGAGGGCTGCGTGACCGCCTTTCTCCAATCGGGTGCCATATTTGCGGCCGCCGCATCAGAAGTTGAGGCGGGCCAGAGGCTCGTCAACATCCCTCACCACGAGCTACTTGTTTTCTGGGTAGAAATCCTGTCCCTCTGGGCGGTAGCCAGAATTCTGGGGTCCCTTTCCCGCCGTGTCGGCCTGCCTTCGGTGGTGGGGGAGTTGTCCGCAGGTCTGCTCCTGGGTCCATCGATTCTCGGAGTGGTCTGGCCCGCAGGTTTCGATTGGGTCTTGCCTGCCTACGAGCCCGGCGGAGTGCAGGGCAGTCTCCTCCTGCTCGGGGTCAGTTGGTTCAGCGCAGCCTTCTTGCTCGTCGTTGCCGGGTTCGAAACCGACCTCAACCTCATCACTCGCCTCGGGCGACCCGCACTCCTCGTCACGGTGGGGTCGATTGTGGTGCCGTTTGCAGGTGGTCTGGTGGTCGGCTCACAGGTCCCTGAGGAGTTCTGGGGTTCGAATACCGATCGCCTGACCGTGACTCTGTTCATCGCGGTCAGTGTGGCGGTGTCAGCCCTCGCGGTTGTTGCGAAAGTGCTCAGCGATCTCAATCTCATGCGACGCGACGTGGGTCAGATCACCGTTGCAGCAGGCATGGCGAACGACCTGGTCGGGTGGATCATCCTCGGCGTGATTTCCGGCCTGGCGGTGTCGGGTGGATTCAACATCGTTGGTAGTGGTCTCACCGTCCTGGGGCTCGTCGCGTTTCTGGCGGGTGCGCTCACTATCGGTCAGCGCGTGATCGACGCGTCATTGCGAGCGGTCCGACGCGATGGGCCCAACCTGAAGGGAGCGCTCACGGTTACCTTGGCGGCGATGTTCGTCTTCGGCGTCATCACCCAACTGCTGGGGGTCGAAGCCGTCCTGGGAACCTTCGTGGCAGGCGTCGTGCTTGCCCGCAGTCGCTACCAACAGGCCGAGGCCGCCCATGTGGTCGAAGACCTCACGTCGGTGGTCTTTGCGCCTCTGTTCTTCGCCACTGCCGGTCTTCGGGTCGACCTCGGGTTGCTCCGGGGAAATGCGTTGCTGTGGACCGGGATCCTCTTGGGCGTGGCGCTGGGGCTGAAGTTTGCAGGTGCTTTCGGCGGAGCCAAGCTGGGCGGTCTTTCGACCCGGGAAGGTCTCATCCTGGGCGCCGGATTGAATGCAAGGGGAGCCCTGGAAATCATCATCGCCACGGTTGCCTTGAGCCTCGGAGTGTTCAACGAGACCGCCTTCACGATGATCGTGATTATCCCTCTCATCACGTCGTTCCTTGCGTCGGTCGGCGTGCGGATGCTGGCCCAGAACTTGGAGGGGTCAGTCGCCGAACGCGAGCGGCTGGCGCGAGAAGCGGCTCTGGCGAAGAACCTCGTTGTTCGCGGTGGACGAATACTCATTCCATCCGAGGGGTCAAAGAGCTCCATCGTTGCCTCCCAGGTTGTCCACTTCGCATGGCCCTCTGATCAGGGAGCCACCGTGGTCGCCATCAGCGACGCAAGCGGGAAGGCGCCAGATCTCGAGCCGATCACCAACACGCTGTTTGGTCGTGAGTGCGAGTTCGTCACCGCCGCCGATTCCGACGCTGCTGAAGCCCTCGTCGCCCAGTCCAAGCTCGGCTATTCGGTTGCGGCAGTGGGAATCGCCGACCGAGGTGGGGCGATGCTCTCCCAACTGGCCGATGATCTGCTCAGCGAACTCAACATACCTATCGTCTTGGTACGCCGAGCTCGGAACACCGGCAACCGTCTGCCCGGCATCTTCGCTCGAGCTCTGGTGCCGGTAACCGGGTCCCAGTCCAGCCGTGCTGCACTCGAATTGGCGGGCAATCTCTCGGCCAACCTGGGCACCCAGCTCATGCTCAGCCACGTCATCTACCAGGACGCCCCGACCGGGGTTGGCGGCGTCGGCCTGGTCGACCGAATCCGAGACGCAGCGGTCGCCAACAGCAAAGACGCTGCGGCCAGTGTCTTGGCCAATGCGTCGGCGCAGGCTCAAGAACTACGAGCCAACTTCGAAACCGAAACCCGTTTCGCACCCAGCGTGAGTAGTGAGATCATGCGGCACGCCAACCAGATCGACGCCGACCTGATCATCGTGGGTGCCGAGCCACGACGGCTGGAGGGACGGGCCTATCTCGGCCAGAACGTCCAGTCCGTTCTGGACACAGCGCCTCAGACCGTCGTCGTAGTGGTCCTGCCCAGCAGCGAGTAACCCGGTTTGGGCTGCGATGACGAGACCCTAGCGCGACGGAACCCGGCCACGCAGCAGCTCGGCAGCGACGCGGTGTCCGGTGTGACACGCCGCCACCGGATCGCGTTGCCAACCACCGAGTGCGCCCTCGCTGAAGTCATGGGTGAGGAACCCTGCCGCGAACGCATCGCCGGCGCCAGTGGTGTCGACCACCGAGTCGAGAGCGATCGCGGGTACCTCCTCGACACGGGCTCCCGGCCGATACACCACTGCTGACCGAGGGCCACGCTTCACGATGGTCAGCGCATTCGCGACGGCGGAGGAAATGCCAAGCGAATTGGCCTCGTCTTCGTTTGCCAAGACAGCGGTCGGGGCGAGCTGGCTGAGGAGCTGTCGGACCCTCGATGAACCCATCTTCTCGATCAACGCTGCCGAGGAGACATCGATCGACACGGCGATGTTGCGTGTGTGGGACCAGTCGATCAGTTGCAGCGCTGTGTCGCGTAGAGGCCCCGTGACCAGTGAGTAGAACGGAACGTGAAGGACAGTAACGGTGTCGAGCCACCAGGGAGCGGGATCCGCGAGTTCGAGGCACGCCCTACGGTCGGTCAGCATCGATCGTTCGCCGGACTCATCGACAATCACCAGAACCGTCCCGGTCGAACCGCCCCGCCGAACCGCCGTCATGTCCACGTTGAGGGAGATCAGCTGCCCGAGCAGAGCGTCACCGGTAGCATCCGCACCCACCTGGCCCAGGAAGCGCGCTGGTGCGCCTCGTTCTGCCGCCGCGACCGCTACGTTCGCGGCGCTTCCACCTGGCCGCCGATGAATTCTCGCTTCGGTATCAGATGCCCATTGAAGTGGGCCGTCGAGTCGTGCCACGATGTCGTCGACGAGGTCACCGAGAGTTGCCAGCATCTCCTCGACCCTAGACCTGGCCGGACAGGGACAGTTCCCCGAATGGAGTTGATGCAGCTCTGGACAGGGAAAACAGCTCTCGTTCAGCTGTTCAGATTATGTTCAGGGGACTGATCCAAACTGCGGAGCATGAACACAGACACCAACACCCCCAGGCGCTCTACGGTCCGCACCGGATTGGCCGGGGTTGCCGTAACCACCGCCGCCCTTGTGGGTGGCCTGACGGTGCTGCCTGCCCTGGCCGGAGCGCAGGACGTCGAGCCCGAGGCGCCTGAGACGCCGGCGCCCGATTCTGCCGAAGCTGAACTGGGTCGGCATCGCCACGCTCGCGGGTTCCTCAAGCACAACTCCGAGGTCGTTTCCGAGCTTCTGGGACTGACTCCGGAGGAGATTCGTGCCGCGTTCGTCGAGGGCACAACCTTGGCCGAGCTCTCAGAGGCCCAGGGTGTTCCGGTCGCAGATCTGATCGATGCGCTTGTCACCGAAGCCGAGACCCACGTGGCTGAACGCCTCGAAGCCGGCGACATCACCCAGGACCAAGCCGATCGATTTCTCGCCGATCTCGAAGAGCGGGTCACAGCGCGGGTCAACGCCGAACGCCCGATCCGGGAGCGGAGAGGGCCACGCGGTCACCGCGGCGAGGGCTCAGAGATCGTGTCGGAGCTTCTCGGTTTGACCCGAGAGGAGATCCGGGCAGAGTTCCAGGCCGGTACCACCCTGGCCGAACTCGCCGAGGCCCAAGGAGTGGCAAGCGAGGATCTCGTCGACGCGCTCGTCACCGAGGCGCAGGCCAGGGTGGCTGAAAAGCTGGAGGCCGGCGACATTTCCCAGGAGCGGGCCGACTTGATCCTGGACAACATCGAAGAACGAGTCGAAGACCGAGTGAATGCAGATCGGCCCCTGGAGCGCTCCGGTCGCCGCGGTCGCTTCGGGCAGAGAGGTGGCGCTCCCGCGGACGCCCCTGACGCGTAACGACTTCATCACCCCTTCCCCATCACCCCTTCCCCCAACCACCGCTACCGGACGCCTCGGCGTTCGGTAGCACAGGTTTTGGCTAGGCATCCTGCACGATCTTGAGGATTGCCTCGCCGTATTTCTCCAGTTTTGTCGGTCCGATCCCGCTGATCCCGGCCAGCTGGCCTCTGGATCGGGGTCGTTGCGCGGCGATTGCCTTGAGGGTCGCGTCGTTCAATACCACGTAGGCAGGAACGTCGTGTGCCTTGCTTTGGGCATGGCGCCATGATCGAAGCTCAAGGAACAGAGGGTCGTCGTTGGCTGAGCTCTTTGTCTTGCCCAGCGCGTGGCGGGCTTGCTTGGCCATCACCTTGTACTTGGTGGGATCGAGGCCCTTCCGTAGATGCTCGATTGCGCGTTCGATCTCACCCAAATACGGCGACGGACGGCGCGAAGCCGGTTTGGTGCGGAAGGTTCGTTCCTCGGCGAAGCTCAGGTGAAGTTCTCTTCGGGCTCGTGTGACCGCCACATACAGCAGCCGTCGTTCCTCGGCCAACTGAGCGCCTGTTTCGGCGTAGCTGATCGGAACAAACCCTTGCTCCAAACCGGCGATGTGTACAACCGGCCACTCGAGTCCCTTGGCTCCGTGAAATGTGGACAGGTCGACCGCATCGGAATCACGGTGGACTTCGTTGGCTTGCACGGTTGCGAGCCAGGCGAGGAAGTCGGGGCCGCTGGGCTGAGTATCGATCACCAGGTAGTCGTTCACCAAGCGCAACAGGGCCTCGCGGTTGGCGTGCCGCTCGGCTTCGTTGGGTGTCTGATCCTCGGGTGGGTCCTTGAGTTCGTCGGAGAACTCCTCGACCGCCTGCACGAAATCGATTCCGGGGCGGCCGAGGCGACGGATGACCTCTTTGACTTCTGGGGTTGCCAGGGGCCCTTTTCCGCCACGCATCCTGACCGGGATCCCCGCCGCCGCGAGCGCCTGTTCGATCACGACCAGCTGAGCGTTGGTTCTCACCAAGATCGCCTGGCCGTTCCATCCGTCAGCGGGGTCCTGACAGCGGCGTACCGACGCAGCCACCCCTCGTGCCTCCTCGGCTTCATTTTCATAGGCAGTGACCGTCGGAAGCGGACCGTCGCTCTGATGGGGGATGAGGTCTCCACCCTTGCCGGCCAAGGCAGCCTTGGCGAGGGTAAGGATTTGTGCACTGGAGCGATAATTGTCGTTGAGCCGAATCACCGTGGTCTTGGGTTCGCGCTGGGGGAAATCGGTGATGAGAAAGGGGTTGGCCCCGTTCCAGCCGTAGATGGCCTGGTTGGGATCACCGACGATGAAGAGATCGTCGTTCTTGCCCCGCCACTCATTCAGGAGAGCATTCTGGAGCGGGTTGACATCTTGAAACTCGTCGACATAGAGGTGGCGGTGCCGCCAACGGACCGCGTCGGCATATCCGGGGTCAGCCCGGAGGTCGCGCACGGCCAGGGAAAGCAGATCATCGAAGTCGACCAAACGGCGACGCTTTTTCAGTTGGCTGTAGCGTTCCACCAGATCGACGAACTCGTCGGCACCAATTGGAGGTGTCCGACCGGCTTTCTCAGCCTCTGAGTGGTAGTAGTCAGGTTCGATCATTCGGGCCCGGGCCCACTCCATTTCGCCGATGACGTCGGCGATCTCGACGTCTTTACGCCGGCCGACGAGCTGAGCGACCATTGAGTACTTGCGATCGAGCATGACAGGCGGTTCGATACCCCGTTCCTCCCAACGTCGCCGCAGCTGTGTGAGGGCGACGCTGTGGAAGGTTCCGGCGACGACGTGGTCTCTCAGACCGAGCTGACGAAGCCGACTTTGTAACTCATTGGCGGCCTTGCGGGTGAACGTGAGCGCGAGGACGTAGCGGGGGTCGGTTTCTCCGACGTGGATGCGATAGGCGATCCGACGAGTGAGGACACGGGTCTTACCTGAGCCTGCTCCTGCGTGGACCACCAACGGTCCGCCCGGCGATGTGACGGCTGAGATCTGCGCCTCGTTCAGGCCATCCAAAAGCCGTTCCGGATCCATCCCCCTGACCTTACCCACCACCTCTGACACTATGACCTCGAGCGGAAGGTGAGAAGGCGCTTTGCGCCGCCGAACGGCAGGGATTGCGGGTTGAGGGTTGTGTTGGGAGCGTTTCGGCGCCCTGCGCCGAAAGGCGGTTAGTGAGAAGGCGCTTTGCGCCGCCGAACGGCAGGGACGGAGCAACACCTGCAATCTGGGGGCTTGTTCGAGCGAAGCGAGCGGGAACCCTCCGGGTTCCTTGAAGCGACCTGAGGAGGCGCCCTGCGCCGACGATGCGAGCGGAATCAGAATCACAGCCGGCGCAGCAGTTCGGCTTTCTTGGACTCGAATTCGGCATCGGTGAGAATGCCGCGGTTGCGGAGCTGGTCGAGCTGCGCGATCTGGTCGGGGATGGAGTCGCTGCCGCCGCCGCTGCCGCCCAGCTGGTCCTTGATCGACTGGCCGACGCGGTCGAACTTTCGATTCTCGTTGTACTCGATCTGGCGATAGATCTCGTTTTGTACGTTCAGCGGACGACGGATGTCGGTGAAGTTCGATGTTCCTTCTTCGGAGGCTGATTCGATCTCGAGGTCACCGGACTTGATCATACGTTCGAAGATGCTCTGCCGGAAGAAGACGGTGTTGATCTTCTCGAGCGGTATTTCCACACCGCTGCGGCTGAGGACACCGGACCGGGAGATCAATCGATCGGTGGTGATCACGAAGCTCGTGGTCGCCCACCGCAGATAGCTGACTCCGAACCACAGAAGCGCAACGACGACGCCAATACCGGCGACAAGGTTGAGGAGGCTCGGTGCACCATCCCAGGCAAGTATCAGCACCCCCAACGCCATTGTTGCGACCAGCAGAGCGATCGGTTTGGCGAAATACCACCAGTGGGGACGCAGATCGAGCACGACCTGCTCGTTGTGATTGAGCATCTCCGGTGGGAACGACACAATGGTGAGGGTAATCGCTTTCGGCCCCAAGCTGCGTGCCGCTGACAGCGCTGCACCTGAACCGAAATGCGAGACCATCGGTGCGGTCCCGTCGTCCGCATACGATCGAGGCCATGACCAGCACGCCCCCGGCAACCCAATACTCCATCTCTGTTCGAGTCACCCTGGAGAACAAGCCGGGGGTGCTCGGCGAGCTCGCAACTGCGATCGGTTCGGCCGGGGGCAGTATTTACGCCATCGATGGATTCGTGGCCAAGGGGCCTGAGCTGGAACGAGAGATCGTGGTCAACTGCTCCAGCGTTGAGCATCAGTCGGAGATCATCGCAGCGATCGATGCTGTGGAGCGGGTGGCATTGCACAGCTGGCACGATCGCACCTTCCGCATGCATGAAGGTGGCAAGATCGAGGTTCTTCCTCTCTGTCCGGTCGGTGATCGTGACGATCTGTCGATGGCCTACACGCCCGGTGTCGCCCGGGTCTGCAATGCCATCGCTGAGGATCAGTCCCGGGCCGACGAACTGACGATAAGGAAGAACACCGTCGCCATCGTGAGCGACGGAACTGCAGTGCTCGGGCTCGGGAACATCGGCCCGAAGGCAGCCTTGCCCGTTATGGAGGGCAAGGCGCTGCTGTTCAAGGAGTTCGCCAACGTCGACGGTTTCCCGATCGTGCTCGACGTTGACTCACCGGAGGATCTCATCGAGACTGTCGTTCGCATCGCCCCAACATTTGGCGGCATCAACCTCGAAGATATTGCGGCACCGGCTGCGTTCTTGGTCGAGTCCGAACTGAAACGCCGGCTCGACATACCGGTGTTCCACGATGATCAGCACGGTACAGCGGTGGTCGCTCTCGCCGCGTTGGAGAACGCTGTGAAGGTGGTGGGCAAGACACTCCAGGATCTCACGGTCGTGATCAACGGCATCGGTGCTGCCGGCCTGGCGATCGGCAAAATCCTGTTGAATGCGGGTGTTGCCCACGTGGTTGGGACCGATCGCAGCGGTGCGATCTATGACGGCCGTGATGGGCTGAACGAGGCCAAGCAGTGGTTTGCGGAGAACACCAACCCGGAGAAGCGAGCCGGTTCGTTGGCCGAAATCATCTCGGGTGCTGATGTCTTCATCGGTGTGAGCGCCCCCGGTGTCCTGGCAGTCGAGGATGTGAAGTCCATGGCCGCCGACCCGATCATCTTTGCCATGGCGAATCCGGATCCTGAAATCCTCCCCGAGCAGGTTGAGGGACTCGTGGCGGTCATGGCTACGGGCAGGTCGGATTACCCCAATCAGATCAACAACGTGCTGGCGTTCCCCGGCATCTTTCGAGGAGCCTTCGACGCTCGAGCCAGCGACATCACCGAAGGGATGAAGTTGGCGGCGGCTCAGGCGATCGCTGCCAGTGTGGATCCGACCGAATTGTCGGCGACCTGCGTGGTCCCGTCGGTATTCGACAAGTCGGTGCCGTTGAGGGTGGCTGAAGCTGTCGCACAGGCAGCGCGCGACGAAGGGGTCGCCCGAGCGTGACGGCACGTGAGCTCATCGACGACCTACTCCCGGTGCTGGGGGGCGAACGTGTGCTGTTCATCGGTGAGATCCCCGGCACGTGTGAGTTTCCTCAGCTCGTCGCCGACCTGGCCTTGAACGCTGCGGTGGAGGGTCAACCCCTCGTCGTGGGTTTGGAGGTGCCGTTCAATGAACCGCTGGACGGTGAGCGGTGGGGGCCGTTCTGGACCCGGGCAGCTCACTTCGCCGATGGGCGCAGCAGCAAGGCGATGGCTGAGCTGGTTACGCTTCTCGCCGACCTTGCACATGTCGGTCATCCGGTGACAACTGTCGGGCTCGATGGAGCCTGGCTCGCCCCGGGGTCCGAGGTGGATCTCGGAGTGCTCGGGGATATCGAAGGCCCGAGGGACGAGGCGATGGCCGGTCATCTGCTCGCTGCGCTGGACAGCGTGGCCGGTGCAGCCGGACTGGTGCTGGCCGGGCCTGAACACACCGGTGTAACCCGGGGAAGTGGCACGATGGGGTCCCTCGTGGCGCCATGGTTTCCGGGGTCGATCGCCTTGGTCGGTCTCGCTACGGGTGGACAAGCGCTGACGTTGGAAGAGGCCGGTCCGGTCGTCCGGCCCGCTCCAGCCGATCCGGGAATCGGCGAAGGGGCGGTGTGGTCAGATGAGCCGGGCAGCGATGGGCATCACGGCGTTGTGAACGTCGGGATCGTCACCCCAGCTGACCCGTTTCCCGACTGAGGTCATCCATCGGATTGGTTGTCGTCGGCATCTTCGGTCGTTTCGGTGTCTGCGCCGTCGGAGGACTCCTCGGGTTCGTCATCCACTGCGATATCAGCTTCTCCGTCTTTGGACTCTTCAACCGTTGCGGACTGTGAGTCGGCCTCCAACGTGGTTACTTCGAGCTCGAATCCTACGTCGAGTTCCTCGGAGAGGTCCTCGGCCAGGTGGGTGACATCGATCGGCTCGTCAGTGGTCGAGGCGGTGATGTCGATCGTCCGCTCCCCGTCTTCGGTGTCGACCTCGATCGCGATGACGGCTGCATCGGGGTTGGTTTGCTCCATGACGTCCTTGACGGCGTCTCTGGTTTCATCGTCGTTGATCGGGCGACGTTCTCGCCACTGATCGGTCAACTCGAGAGGGGCAACGATGAGGAGGACTGCGGCCACCGCCAATCGCAGGCCGCGAGCGACGTGGAAGCGCCCGCTTATCAGCTGCTTCCTCGGTGCGAGGCCGCAGAGCATGAACGTTCCTGCTGCGGAGAGCACGATGCCGGCGACGTTCGCCAGGTAGAGCAGAAACGCTCCAGCTGCCAACGTCCATTCTCCCATCTGCAGAGTGATCCCGACCACAGCGAGCGGTGGCACAAGTGCCACGGCCACCGCAACTCCGGTGAGCGCCTCGCCGGCGGCTCTTCGAACCTGGGCGTAGGCTCCAGCGGCACCGGCCGCTACCGCAACTCCCAGATCGAGAAGGTTTGGGGCCGTTCGGGCAAGCACTTCGCCGGGAATCTCCTCCGGAGTCGGCAAGACCAGTGAGGCCGCTACAGCGAGGGCGATGGCCATCAGGCTTCCCAGGCCAGCTGTGAGGGCCGACTCGGCCGCCCTACGGGGCCAATCCATCACAATCGCAGCAGCGACTCCAAGAACTGGTGCCATCAATGGGGCGACGATCATCGCCCCGATCACCACGGCGGTGGAATCGGCCAAAAGGCCGAGAACGGCGATGAGCGAGGACAGGATCATCAATGCGCCGAATCTGTGCACGAACGGGGTTCGCCGACCACCCTCGTGGAACAGGTTGGCGACAACCCGGGCGCGCTCTTCCCGGGCCATCCGGTTGTTGTGAAGGTACCGGCGGGCAAGGCGCCCTATGGCCCGCTCGGTGAGTGAGGGTCCCAGCCGTCGTCGGGAGGGGTTGGACGGGGGAGGTGTTACGTGACTGGTGGTTGGGCGTGTTGTCGGGGAGTGGTGGTGGGTGGTGGGCCGGTCAGCCTTGGGGGTTGACATTCGGATTTCTCCATTTGTGTTGTGGACCGGGGCGGCGAGCGTCCCGAATCCGTCACTTGGGTGATGGGCCGTAACGTGTTCGCAACATAGCTGGTGATCGGCGGACCCGTACAGTGGTCGACCCCAGACCGGCGCTGGGGAACCGATCATCCCCCGGACGTGGTTGACAGATGGCTAACTTCGCGCGATAGAACCCAAGCGCAAGTAGTGTCCAAACGGCAAAGTGCGTTTGCGACTATGAGAAAACCCTTATAAACGCTGGAGAATCGCGTTGTGGGTCGCAAGAACTCGTCGTGCGTTGTCCACGTGGAGGTTCTCGATCATCCGCCCGTCAACCGTCGCAACGCCGCTTCCAGCCGCTTCTGCGGCCGAAAACGCAGAAATCACTTTTTTCGCGTTTTCGACCTCTTTTTGGCTAGGAGACCATGTGTCATTGCATGTTTCGATCTGGTTTGGGTGAATCAGCGTCTTGCCGTCGAAGCCGAGTTCGAAACCCTGAGCACACTCTGCAGCGAAGCCCTGCGGGTCTTTGATGTTGTTGTACACGCCGTCCAGAACAGCGATCTGAGCCGCTCGCGCCGCCAGGATTGTGGCGGCCAAATGAGGAACCAGGTTGGCTCGACCCGCAGTGAGCGGCGCCCGCAATTCCTTGGCGAGGTCATTGGTTCCCATCACGAATGCGGAGCATCGCGGATGCCGTGCGATGTCCAATGCGTTGAGCACTCCGAGAGGAGATTCGATCATGGCCCAGACGCTGACGCTGTCAGAAGCTCCTGCGGCTGACAGCGCCTCGGCCACGGCATCGAGTTCGTCGGCGGTGTCGACCTTGGGAATCACGACAGCTGCTGGGGTCGCCTGTGCCGCCGCCGCGATGTCCTCAGCGCCCCACGGAGTGGTGAGGCCGTTGCAGCGGATTGTGAGCAATCGATTCCCGTACTCACCGCTCGCCACGGCCGCGGCCGCTTTGGCTCGAGCATCAACTTTGGCGTCGGGAGCGACGGCGTCCTCGAGGTCGAAGATGATGGCGTCCGCCGGCAGTGTCTTCGCCTTTTCGAGTGCTCGATCATTCGCTGATGGCATATAGAGGACACTGCGGAGGACCTCGATATCGGAGGTGTCGTCAGAAGCCATAGCTTGCTGCCAGTTCTGGGTCTCGGGCTGCGAGGCTCTTGGCGAGTTCGACCACGACGTGGCACTGCTTCACGCTGGCGTCATCCTCCATCTTGCCGTCCAACATGATGGCCCCGGTCCCGTCTCCCATGGCGTCGATCACCCGTTGCGCCTGGGCGACGTCCTCGGGTCGGGGACTGAAGACTTTCTTGGCAACGGCGATCTGTTTGGGGTGCAGACTCCACGCTCCGACACAACCGAGAAGGTAGGCGTTTCGGAACTGGGCCTCGCAGGCGACGGTGTCGGCGATGTCTCCGAAGGGCCCATAGAACGGGAGAATCCCGTGGGTCACGCAGGCATCGACCATGCGGGCGATCGTGTAGTGCCAGAGGTCTTGCTGATAGCGATCTCGTGGGGCGTTGATATCGGGCGCACCGTCCTCGCCGGGCGGTGGGTCACCCTGCACCACGTAGTCGGGGTGGCCGCCCCCGACCCGGGTGGTTTTCATTCGACGGTTGGCAGCCAGATCGGCTGGCCCGAGCGAGATCCCTTGCATCCTGGGTGACGCACCACAGATCGCTTCCACGTTGGAAACCCCGCGGGCTGTTTCGAGGATTGCGTGGAACAGTATCGGGTGGGACAGGTTCGCCCTGGCCTCCAGCTGGGCTACCAGCCGATCGGCGTAGTGGATGTCCTCGGGGCCTTCCACCTTCGGGATCATGATCACGTCGAGGGAGTCGCCGATCTCGGTCACCAGTGTGGTGAGATCGTCGAGGGCCCACGGTGAGTCAAGACTGTTGATTCTCGTCCACAGTTGTGTGTCACCCATGTCGACCGAGCGGCCGACGGCCACCATTCCGGCTCGGGCCGCGTCCTTTTCGGCCATCGGTACGCCGTCTTCCAAGTTACCCAAGAGAATGTCCACTGTTGGCGCCATATCAGGCACCTTGGCGACCATCTTGGCGTTGGATGGCGGGAAGAAGTGGATCATGCGGCTGGGTTTGACCGGGATCTCACGCAGCGGATCCGGTGCACCAACCGCAAGCGGGCGGAAGAAGTCTTTTGGAGGTCGCACGCTGCCGAGCGTACGCCTCCAATCATGGTCGAATGAAAACGGCGACCGGGGCCTTGGTCAGATCCGCCGTGATGGCTACGAGGCGTGCTTTCAGAGCCGGGACGCTGCGTTCGCAGCCGTGCCGATTGGGCCTCGCAGGGCCCTATCTCGGGTCCGTTTCGTCGACGTGGTCGACAATGCCGACGATGACAGACCGGATCGGACCCGTGTCGATCCCGAAGATCTGGCGAGCGGACGTTCCTTCATCACAAATCAGCACGTTGTCGCCGACCCCTGCGTCCACCACATTCACCGCAATCAAGTAGCGTCCTGTCGGCTCGCCGACCGGGTTGACCTCGTCGCACAACAGGAGGCGTTGCCCGTCGAAGAAGGGGTGGCTGATTGGCGAGACCACCGTTCCTGCGACCCGTCCGAGCTTCATTGTGGACCCCCGGCCAAGGTCACCTCATCGACCAGACCCACGATGGCGTGGTCGACGGGCACGAACCTCTCCTCCAGCGCCTCGGCGGCCTCTCGCGAAGCGACGAAGTAGACGAGTTCGCCCGGCCCGGCCATGGCTACCGCATCGGCGGCGACAATGGGCGAACCGTGGTCCTGTTGATGTTTGTCCAGCGGCTGGACGATCAGAAACCTCACGCCGTCCAGACCCTCGGACTTGATCGTGGCCACCACCGTGCCCGTTACCCGACCCAGTTGCATCAGGTCTCCCGGAGGTCGTGGAGTTGGTGGTTGAATCGCAACCCCAGATCCATCGTTTTCACCATGTCCTGATGAAGTTGGGGGATCACGGCCGTCGCCACCAACTTGCCGCCTCGCTCGATTTCTTGGGCGGCTCGATCGACCGAGGCCTCGGTATCGGCCACCGTGCCGGCGAACAAGCAGTATGCCTTGCCTCCCAGGTCGTCGCCGAGTCGAAGGGCCGCCAGGGACACTTCGGCCGCCTTGACGCCGGCGTCGGCAGCCACGATGGCCGAGGCAACCGAGGCTGTTTCCACAATGCCAACCGCGTCGGGAGTGATCGGCTTGTCCGGTTCGGTTCCGGTGATTGCAGCTACGACCGCAGGATGGACGTTGGCCAATAGCAAGCTGTCCACCACGGTGTTGGTTCCTCCGGCCTCGAGCGCGATCTCTACTGCAGCGGTGTCGCCACCGACCAGAACCACATACCGGCCGGGGTGTACCGTGCCCGCATACAGCGCGGCCACCGGCGACGCCTTGGCCATGGCGTCGGCTCCGACGATGCCTGCCACGATCGAGTCGAACTCGAGTAGGCCGATTGCGGGGTCGAATTGGGCGAAACCGGTTTCAGACAAGGCGTAGCGCTCCAACAACAGTCACCCTGCGAATTCGGGAAAACGTACGAGGCCGGGTGAGGCCTTCGCCGGTTGGACTGGCTATCGAGAACGACGAGTACCCCTCGCCGGCCTGACCGAGACCTGCGAAGTTGGGCCCGTTCGCCACCAAGATCGAACAGTTCATGGCACGAGCCATCGTGGTGATCGTGTCGACGTTGGTCGAGTGGATCGAGGCGGTATGGCGGAACCCGTGTTCGGACCGGACTGCCAGGTCGATGGCCTGGTCGACGTTCTTGACCCGTACGACCGGCATCACCGGCATCATCTGTTCGGTCCACACCAGCGAGTGATCGGACCGGACCTCGGCCAGGAGTAGCCGCACATCGCCTTCGACGCTCACGCCGATCTCCCCGAGGAGTTCACCGGCGTTCTTGCCAATCCACACAGGATTGATGGCCCCCGGCTTGTTGGCCGCTCCCATCTTGTTGAAGATTACCCGCTCCAAACGCCGCAGCTCGTGTTCCTTGAGCCGGTAGGCGCCGGCCTTCACCATGGCCCGCACCAGCGCGTCAGCCACGGTGTCGACGACGATCGTGGTCTTCTCGTCCGCGCACACGATGTTGTTGTCGAACGATGCGCCTCGCACGATGTCGGTGGCCGCCTTGGCGATGTCGGCGGTTTGGTCGACCACCGCCGGCGGGTTGCCGGGCCCGGCCGTGATCGCCTTCTTCGGGCTGCGCAACGCCTCGCCGACGACGGCCGGGCCACCGGTGACCAGCAGAACCCGCACGTCGGGGTGGGCCATCAATGCCTGAGCCGATTCCAGAGTTGGATGGGCCACCGCGGTGATGAGGTTGGGTGGTCCGCCGGCTCCGACGATGGCCCGGTTCAGGAGCTTGATGTTCTCCATCGACACCTGGCGGGCGCCAGGATGCACGTTGAACGCAACCGCATTGCCGGCAGAGATGATCGCGATGCTGTTGTTGATGATGGTCGATGTGGGGTTTGTGGTCGGGGTTATCGAGCCGATGACGCCGTAGGGGGCGTACTCGCTCAGCATCATGCCCTCGTCACCGGTGACGACATGGGGCTCCAAGTCTTCGGGACCCGGGGTTTTGGTGGTGACCAAGTGGTTCTTCACCACCTTGTCCTCCGGGCGGCCCAACCCGGTTTCGGCATGAGCCATGTAGGCCAGCCGTTCACCTTCGCGGAGCATGGAGGCTCGCATCGCCTCAACGATGACCCGACGAACGTCCAGTCCCATCTTGCCGTAGGTTGCGGACGCCTGGAAAGCGGCTCTGACGGCGGCATCGACCGTTTCGAAGATGCCGTCACCGAGGAGTTCGTCCGGTGTGCCCAGCGCATCGGCGGCTCGAAGGGCGGATCCTTCGCTGAGGCCACCCTGGGCCCCGGCTACCCGGCCCCGGACGCGTTCGATGATCGACTGGACCTCGTGGTCGCTCAGCACCGCGTACTCACTTCCGGTACACCGTTTCGCCGTCGACCTCCCAGGTGTCGACGATGGCCATGACCACCGCGTCGCAAGGCTTGTTCTGCGTGACGCCGGTCTGGCGAGCCGAACTGCCCGAGGCGTACATCACCACTTCGCCGACGCCGGCGCCCACTGCGTCGACGGCCACGACATAACCACCGCTGTCGCTGTTGTCGACTCCGATCTGACGCACCAGCAGGAAGGTCAAACCCTCGATGAGCGGCTCCTTTTGACTGGCCACAACGGTGCCGGTCACACGTCCGAGGAGCACTGGCTCAGCCCGACTCTGCAGCGGCCTCGTCGGCTCGACCGAGGGGAAGAACCGTGTCGATGTTGACATGGGGGCGGGCGATGACGTGGGTTGCGATAACTTCACCGACCTTTTCCGCGCCGCGAACGCCTGAATCAACCGCAGCCTTCACTGCGGCCACGTCGCCACGAACAACGGCAGTGACGTAGCCGCCACCGGTCGATTCGTAGGACACCAAGTCGACCTTGGCTGCCTTGACCATCGCATCGGCGGCTTCCACCATCGCTGCGAAACTCCTGCACTCAATCATGCCTAGCGCTTCAGCCATTACTGGCTCCCTTCTTGTTTCGGGTTGTTGTTGTCTTCTGTGCTGTTGGCTTCGGGGCTGGCGCCTTGTGAGGCTCGCGGCCATCCATGCCCTCGAGCGCCGCGACCGCGGCCCGCCAGCCAGCATCGATATCCCGCTCCTCGCCACCGAGGTACACCCGTCCCATGGCCCCAGCCGCCCGGACCTCCAGCACATTGATGTCGGCCGCCTTCTCGGCCTCGTTGGCGGCGAGCGCGGCATACGCTGCTGGCTCACATTCCAACACGTACAACGTCTGGCCGGGCACGATCATCTGGCCGTGGCGCATGCGATTGATGAGCTGTGCGTGATGGTCGTCGATGCGTCGGATGATCTGGCTGGACATGATCCTGGGCTTGAGCCGGTCTGACTCTGCCATCCCCAACGAATCCAGAATTGCCGCTCCCGCCGCCCGGGTCTCGGCTTGGTCGGGGGAGTGCACCTCCAACAAGCCGTAGTAGCGCTCGATGATCTGCATCCCCGGTTTCACACGGGTCGCTTTCAGGGCAACGTCGGTGAGCCGATTGATCTCGATTCCGGGCGCCACCTCGACGTACAGAGAGGCATCACCCGCCAGGGGGAGGAACCCTTGAGCGACGGTTCCCAAGAATGCGGCGTATTGCGGTTGGAGGCTGTCCAAAAAGGCGAAGGACCGGATCTCAATAGCTGTTTCCACTGCTGTCTCCTTCGTTTGGGCCAACGATTTGTACTCCGGCCGAAGCTCCGATTCTGGTCGCCCCAGCCGCGATCATGTCCTCGACATCCGATTTGGTCCGCACTCCGCCTGACGCCTTGACACCCATGTCGGGCCCAACGGTTTCGCGCATGAGGGCCACGTCGTACACGGTGGCGCCACCGCCACTGAATCCGGTTGACGTTTTCACGAAGTCGGCCTTCGCCTTCTTTGCCAGAGACGAGGCAACCACCTTCTCTTCGTCTGTCAACAACGAGGTTTCGAGGATGACTTTGACGATCGCCCCCGCTTCGTGCGCAGAATCGACCACCTTTGCGATATCGACCAGCACGGTCTGGTGATCTCCCGATTTGAGCGCTCCGACGTTGATGACCATGTCGACCTCTCTGGCGCCGTCACGAATGGCTCGCCGAGCCTCCATGGCCTTTATCTCCGCTGTCGCTGCGCCCAGAGGGAAGCCGATGACCGAACACACCTTCACTTCGCTGCCCCGCAGGTGTGTCGCTGCCCGTTTGACCCATGTCGGATTCACACACACCGAGGCGAACTGGAACTTCTCGGCTTCTTGGCAGAGCCGGTCGATGTCGTCAGCGGTTGTCTCGGGCTTCAAGGCGGTGTGGTCTATGTACTTGGCCAGGTCGAGTGGGACCTCCGACGCGTCACCGTGGAACGCCACCCGGTCTGCCCCGTTCACGATCACCTGGCGGACGCCTTCGGGCGTCTCGCAGCGATCTGCCTGACTGGCCAGCGTGCTCATGACCTCTTTGGTAATGAGTTCGATGAGTAGCTCCCGGTCCAAGGGTTGATCGGTCACGCTTGACTCCTCACGCTTCACTCCTGATGTAGGTCGATTCGATCTCGTTGATGAGCGTCACCCGCTTGTGATGACGTCCTCGGCCCCACGGAGTGGCAAGCCACTCTTGCACGATCTGCCATGCCAACCCGGCACCGGTGAGACCGGCACCTAGCGTCAGCAGGTTCGCCCGGTTGTGTTCACGGCTGTTTCGGGCGGTTGACAAGTCATAACATGCCGCAGCCCTGACTCCTGGCACCTTGTTGGCCGCCATGGCCGAGCCGATACCGGCACCATCGATCATGATCCCGGCGACGCAGGTGCCTTTGGCCACCTGACGGGCGACGGCGTGGGCAAATACCGGATAGTCACAGGCGTCGGTGCTCTTGGTTCCGCAATCTTCCACCAACCATCCGGCATCGGTGAGCTTGCCCTTGAGGATTTCCTTGAGGTCGAACCCCCCGTGATCTGAACCGATGGCAATACGCCCGCCCGGGTCGAGGGCTGCCGAGGTGTCCTCGGACGCGTCCTGAGCTTCGGTCGCTGTGGTCGGACCGTCGATCACGCCGGCGAGTACGCGCGCGACCAGGCTTCGGACCTCATTCTCGAAATCGGACCGTTCCCCCGTCATGCCTTCACCTGTTCGTTCTCCCAACTGCTGTAACGCACACTACTGCGGTCCACCTTCGGATTGCCAAGGCGGTTCGGTCCGGTCATCACCGGCAGGGATCCCGAACCGTCACGCCAGTGACCACGAGCGTGGAGCGGGTGGGTGCGAAAACGTGATCCTAGGTGTCTTGCTGGTCGTGGATCACGGTGAACGATCGATCGCCGAAACGGAGTCGCTGGCGGGGCTCGATCGGAACGGGCACTCCAACCGGGATCTGGGGGCCGCTGCCGGGGCGATCTGCGTCGTCGAGAAAGCAGCCGTTGAGCGAGTTGGTGTCAATCACCTCGGCTCCGGTGGCGCACGGTCGTATCACGAAGTGGCAACGGCTCACCTGGTCACCTGACACAACGACGATCGTTGCGCCTTCGGGCACGTCGGTGCTGCCTTCTGGGGCCCGTCCGACCGCCAGCGGGCCGGACAGGGCGACTTGCTGTCCGTCGTCGAAGCGGATCGCAAGCGACAGCGGGCGATCGGTGGGCGGGTCTGATTCGGTGGGGAGATCAGAGAACAATGCAGATGACAAGATGGGGGGCTCGACCGGGGTTGGTGGTGGCTCGGGGGAGAACACAGGATCGTCCGGTGTGTCGGCCGCAGGCGGTGGAGGTGGCTGGGGCGGAGGGGCATCGGTGAAGAACTCCGATTTCGGAGGTTGTGGATCCGCCCGGGAGGTATCGCTCGAAGGACGGAGGTTTGGACGTTCCTTGTTCTGATGGGCTGTTTCTGGCAGCGCAGTATCGGTCGCCGCCGGCTCGGCCTCGGTTGCGGCTCCTTCGACTGCGAACCCTGTCACCTCGAATCCGCTGGCGCCAACGACCCCGGAGCCGATCCAGAAGCCATCCGGTGCGGGCTGCATACCGAATCTGATTGCGCCATCGATCGATCTGCGTACTGAACCGTGGATCGGTTCAGCACCCGGCGCTACCAGCAGCGCCGGCCCGGCATCAACGAGTTTCAGGAACGCAAGGTGGTGATCGGGAGGGATGTCGGATCGAAGAGCTGTCTCGATCTCGGCTTCGCCGGCGGGTGTGTGAGCCAGGTCGCTCCATTTGTCGGCCACCGGACCGGCGGGCGAAACGAACACCACGAAATCGTTTGCGACAGTGAGGAGGCCCGCGCCGATGGCGAATCGAACCGGGCCAGGTGAGGACATGGGCACCACGGATCCACAGTAGTTGCTCGGTCGCCACGGCTCCGCAGAATCGACGCCCATGGGGGAGATTCGACCTAGGGACGTTCTAGTGTGACAACCGCTACATTCGTGAAGGCAGGCGGCGAAGACAACGACGCAAAAGGCTGGCGGCCATGCTCACAATTCCACTCGATGGACCCTCAATGGAACAACGACAGGCGGTCGTGCTCACCACGTTCGGGCTGCTGCGCGGGTTGATCCTCCACGAGGACGAAGCCGAGGTTCGGATCTTGGTCAACGGCGCACAACGAACGATCCCCCGAGAAGAAATTCGCACCATCGCCACCGTCTGAGCCCCCGTCGTCGGCCTCGACGACGGGTAGGTGACAGCATGGCGAGGTCCGTAGTCGTGGCCGGTTCACTCCCAGGTGAGCCGGTCACGCAAGGTCGCTCGACCGGCCCTGCGGCAGTGCTCCCACAACCCGAACCTTCGGGAAGGTAATAGCCTGGTTCTCCATGTCGGTCCTCGTCTGTTTCCACGCCCACCCTGACGATGAGGTGCTCTCGACTGGCGGGCTCATGCGGAAGGCCGCCGACCACGGCCACGAGGTCCATCTCGTCACCGCGACCAGAGGCGAACACGGCGAACCCAAGCCCGGGGTAGTGCAACCGGGTGAGGAACTGTGGGAACGGCGGGTGAAGGAGGTGGCCGAGGCCGCAGCAATCTTGGGCTGCGCATCGAACGACTTCCTGGGCTACGAGGACTCCGGGATGATGGGGGAGGGGACCAACGAGAATCCGGCATGCTTCTGGCGTGCCGATATCGACGAGGCGGCCCAGAGGCTCGCCGCGAAACTGCTTCAGGTGGACGCCGACGTGCTCACGATCTACGACCCGCACGGGTTGTACGGCCATCCAGATCACATCCAGGTGCACCGGGTCGGTCTGCGGGCCGCCGAGATCGCCGGCGTCCAACACGTGTACGAAGCGACCGTCAGTCGCGAGGACGCCCAAGCGGCGATGGAGGAACACAACCTCGACCCCGACGCCGAACACGACAGCGACGATGCGGTGAACGAGGAGTTCGGCGTGCCCCGGGCACACATCCGGTACTCGGTGAACGTACGGGCACAGCTGGAAGCCAAACGTCGTGCGATCCAGGCCCACCGCAGTCAAATCAGCGACGATGACTTCTTCCTGGCTGTACCCGACGATGTGTTCCAGGTCATCTTCGGACAGGAGTTCTTTGCCATCACAGACGACGGCGATATCGGGGGTCCCACTGAAGTCGAGCTCCTCCCGGGTCTCTGACCGTGTCCACCGTTCATTTGGTCCTGGCGTGGGTCGTTGCCGTGGCGACTGGCGTCACCGGAGTCTGGGCGACGTTGTGTCATTGGCGGACCGAGGCTCGGTCGGCGGCATTGATGCCGGCGATCTATGGCTCGTGGGTTCTGACCGTCCTTCAAGTCACCGTCGGCGTCGTCGTTCTGCAGTCGGGGGTCGAGGCTGACGACCTCCACTATTTCTATGGGTTCCTTGCCATGGCATCGATTGCGATCATCTACAGCTATCGCCAACAGGTGGTGCAGTGGGAGTACCTGCTCCTGGGTGGAGGAAACCTTTTCATCATGGGATTGGCACTGCGAGCCTTCTTCCTCTGAGACCCACGACATCTTCGAAGGCACCGAG
>JBLYYW010000019.1:0-2807 GCA_048550155.1 Acidimicrobiales bacterium
CAAGTATCTCTTCGACCGACTCGTCCTTGCTCATAATCGCCATTGCGCCTGCCAGTAGGCAGGAAGCAAGTGCGTTCTCATCATCACTGCCGCTCAGCATGATGACCGGTATTCCGAGCGAAGCGACCGCCTCTACCAAGTCCGGGGTGTGCGATACGTTCGGCATGGCCAAATCCATCACGGCGAGACGGGGGGTGAAGGGCGCTGCCGCAAGTTGCTCGATGAACTCGGTCGGTTCGGCGGGTTGCATTGCAGCCGCTTCCACCCCTCGGTTCTGCAGTCCCTGCACCAACCCCATCGAGAGCACGGGATGGTCATCGATCAGAACAACCGTCATACAAACAATCTTTCCGCTCCTGCCAGTTCCAACGGCAGACTCATTACAAATTCGGATCCGCCCCCGAGCCGAGGCTGATACACCAGTTCTCCGCCTTGGGCCTCGGCGATCATGCGTGCGACCGGTAGGCCGATCCCCGTCCCCTCGGCGTGCGTGGTCATGCCGCGGCTGAAGATCTTCTCGCGCATCTTCACCGGCACTCCGGGACCGCGATCCCGAACCCGAATCTCCATGTGCTCGGCATCTTTGGAGAGGCCGGCCGAGATCGTGATGGGGGTTCCGGGTGCGTGACGAACGGCGTTGTCGACCAAGCAGTGAACCGCGTCAACAGTTTCGGCTCTGGCGGCGTGGATCCACAGTGATCTCGGGGTGTCGAGAGTGAGAGCCTTGCCCTGTCTGAGCTTGGAGACAACGAGATCGTCGAGCGCATCGGTGAGGTTGAACTCGGTTACTTCCAGTCTGGAGCGCTCGGTGAGTTCTCGAAGCCGGCTGACCTCGATCGCGATGATTTCGCCAACCTCGATGGGGTCGGTCGCACCTGAGATGGTCCACGCGACTGCCTCCACTCCGAGCAAGCCGCTGCGGAGGCTGTGCATTCGGTCCTGGTGAGCCTCACGTTCTTTGAGTGCGATCTTGCGGGCCTTTTGAAGTTCGCTCCAGCTCCTGGACATCCGTGCCTGATCGCCGATGAACGCCTGCCGAAGGTCGACAACGACACCGTAGAGCCCGAGGCATGCGGCGGTGAACGAGATCATGCCAACACCGAGCAGCCAAAGCTGACCTTGTTCGTTCGCAGCCTCGATCCCGAACAGCTCGGCGATCTGAATGCCAAGAAACTGCATACCCACGAACGCAACCAGCCAGCGATGGCGCAGAATCCCGCCAGTAAGGGCGATCGCGGCCGATATTCCTATCAGGGGGAGTGCCAGGTATCGCAGTACTGTGCCATCGAAGTCGAACCCCAGAAGTAAGATGGTCGTCGGTGCGAGAATGAGGGGTATGGCCGTAGTCGCGAGGCGCCGAGGCACGCTCAGTCGCTGATCGATTGCTGGTCGAACGACGACGACGATCGTGAGAGCGAGAACGGTGCAGGCGGCACCTAACGCCATCGCCCGACCGGCGGATCCCCAGTCATAGCCGAGCACGGGCACAAGCGTTCTGGGAACAAGCCAACCCGCAGCGACCACGAGCATCAGTACACCGACATCGAGGGAAATGCGATCTCTCGACAAAGCGAAGCGAGCCAAAGAAATCAGTCCCGAACAGACGGTAATGCTGACAGCTGCGACACCGAGCACTGTCATCCACCTGACAGGATCGAGCTCGGTCGTGATCCTGCCAGTGCTCAACATCCAGGCGAGGCCGATGATGGCAAGCTGCAGGACGGCAGCCACTGTTGTGAAGCCGACTGTCGAACCGACCGACGCCGCGCGGGTTCGCCGATCCGGCCCCGCATAACTTCTGTTCGCTGTCAACTCTGTTGTGGTCGCCAACAATCGTCCCTCCGCCGCTGTCGCCCGCTTCTGAGCCAAGAGTGGATGCATCTGCGATGTCCACCAAAGAGACATTTCGCCCAGCGAGGTAGATCGTTTCACCAAAAGTGATGATTCGAGATCGCCTGCGGATCATCACACTTGCGATCCATGCGCCCAACTGATGGAGGACACATGACAGCACCACTTGTCGAGTCGAAGCAGAATGCCAACAGACAGATCGGCACCCCGTCAACTGGGCCGCGGAGCTTCGATCTCGGGCGAGTTCTGTCGAAGTTCTGCCTGATATCGGTGTACCTGCTGTTTGCGTATGCCCATGCCGTATCACTGGTGGAAGACGGTTTCCGGCTGAGTCTGGCTCTTCTGGTTGTCTTCGAGACCATCATGATTGGCTACGTCCTGACTCGCAGGGATAGCCACGATGTCGACTTCTCGGCCCTGGCTGTTATTGCAGGGCTCGCGGGAAGTTTCATGGCGCTCGGCTTCCGCCCCGCTGGCGGGGCCGAGGACGCACTCGTCGGACAGGTCGTCCAAATCGCGGGGCTGTTGCTGCAGCTGGGTGCGTCGGCGTCGCTGGGACGATCATTCGGCCTGATCCCAGCCAATCGCGGAATCAAGAGCGGTGGCATGTACCGGCTTGTCCGGCACCCGCTCTACTTCGCATATTTCTTTTCGACTATCGGCTACCTCATCAACAATATCTCGCTGAGAAACGTTGCAGTCTTGGCGATCGGAACCGGGTTCCAGGTGATCCGGATTCGTTATGAGGAGCGGCTGCTTTCAGCCGACCCCGACTACCGGTCGTACATGCAGACCGTTCGCTGGCACCTCGTGCCTGGTATCTGGTGACGTCCGTTTCGAATTCTTCGTCGCCCGGCAAGTGCCTGATACATCACACCCTCTTTACAACCATCAACCGACTCTCAGTTTGGAGAACACCATGAAGAACCTACTTGACCACGACCAGGAGCCATCTC
>JBLYYW010000020.1:0-3754 GCA_048550155.1 Acidimicrobiales bacterium
AATGCAACCGTGTCGCCCACCGACATACCGGGGGCCCCAATTCGTTCCCTCAGCCGCGCCGCGAGGATCATCGTTGGTTCCCACAACGTCTCCACGAGATCGACGTTCTTGCCGCGGAGTTGGGAAAGGATCGATTCGATGGCCGCGTCTTCGTCTGACCATGAATCGATGTGGACATAGCTGGAGAGGCTGCGTTTGGTTCGTTCGGACAGCCCATCGACATGTTGGTCGCCCACCCCAACGACGGATGCGCCGACTTCGGCCAGGCCCGAGACGAAAAGGGGAAGGTCGGTGGGATAGTCCGGCGACAGGAAGAGCACATCCATCAGGCACACTCCACACGAATCACCGAGATCAGCTCGGCCAGTGCCGCGTCGACTTGCTCAGTGGTGTCGCCTCTGACGATCACGTACCCATCACCCTCATAGCTCTCCGATCGGGCCGCACCCGGGCTTGGAACTCTCGATTCGACGACCATCTCGTGAGTGTCGGACCCAACCCGATCGATCCCGGTGACAGAGGTGATCGACCGGCCCGGACCCTGGGCTCGCAGATAGGCGGCTCCAACGGCGTACCGTCGTTCCGGTGGGTGGAACAGTCCGTGAACGACGAGCCCGGCCCAGGCGGCGTACATGTTGGTGTCATGGGCCCACGACATCAGCGAGGCGATCTGTGCTCCGGGGGGTCGAGCTCCGACCTCTGAGATGGCGATCGATCCATCCGGTCGTTGGAACCACTCCATGTGCGAGAGCCCCGTCGTCATACCGAGCGCACGGATCGCCTGGGTCCCCAGGTCACGAATGGGGGCGAATTCGTCCCCATCGATGCGCCGTGGCAGCACCACGCTCCACTGAATCCAGGGGTTCTCGACGACCGTCAGTGGCGTCGGGTCGTAACGGCAGATCGAATGCCACACCAACTCACCGTCGATCAGAACACTCTCGAAGGAGTACTCCCGCCCTTCCAAGAACTCCTCGAGAAGCACGGGTGCGTCAGTTCCGGGGGGGCTGTGGGCCAGCCATCGCTTCAGGCCGTCCGAATCGTTGATCCGAAACGTGTTGCGAGCCCCCATGCCTGCCAGCGGTTTCACAACGATGGGGGTCTTCCAATCAGACCACACCTGACGGACCGTGTCGGCGTTGTCGGCTCGGGCGTTCCGGGCGCACGGAATGCCGGCCGATCTGAAGACACCCTTCATTCGAGCCTTGTCCCTGAAGTTCTCGGCGGTGGCAGCGTCCATGCCCGGGATGCCGAGGCGTTCCCGAACTGTCGCCAGCGTGACCTGCATGTTCTCGAGGATTCCCGTCAGGGCGTCGACTGTGCCCAGCTGGGCTCCCACCGACCCGACGCCGTGAGCGAGGTCATCGGCATCCAGGCAGTCTCCGATTCGCCAGTGTGCCGCCACTTGACCTTGTAGCTCATCGGGAAACCTCTCGAGAGGGTCGGTGCTGACCAGCGCGACCCGTACATCATGCAATGACACGAAGGCGCGCAGGAACCGATTGGTCGCCTCCATCGAATAGGGGGCCACGAAGACCACGTTCTTCACGACAACGACCGTACCCGGTCGACATCGACTGTGTGACGGCTGTTACTTCTGGCCCGAATTGCCTGTACACATGGGATGTGAACGTCATTCTGCTGGAACCGAGCTTCCCGGACAACCAGAAGCAGTTCGCCCGAGCATTGGCTGAAGTGGGTGCGACCGTCATCGGAATCGGCGAACGACCCAAGGATTGGCTCGATGACGACGTGAAGGGGTGGCTCAGCCACTACGAGCAGGTGGATTCTGTGACCAACGACGACTCGGTGGAACGTGTGGTGCGCTGGGTTCAAGATCGCCTGTGGGTCGACCGTCTCGAGGCGACCGTCGAAGCTCATACGATGACAGCCGCGCGGGTCCGCGAAAGGTGCACGATCCCGGGCACCTCGGTGAGGACGGCATTCCTGTGCCGTGACAAACCAGCGATGAAGGAGGTACTGCGGGCCGCTGGCGTCGCCTGTGCTCGCTCGCTCGGCACCGCAGACACGAGCGAGATTCGTGCGTTTGCAGATGAGGTTGGGTATCCGCTCATCATCAAGCCACCGGATGGGGCCGGTGCGTCCGGAACTCATCGCGTCGACAACGACGCCGAACTGGAGGCAGCACTCGAGGCATCGTCGGTTCATCACGGCGCTGCCGTTGCCGTGGAAGAATTCATGGACGGTCACGAAGGCTTCTACGACACGATCTCTGTGGACGGACGGGTCGTCCACGAGTTCGTGAGCCACTACTACCCCAACGTTCTCGAGGCGATGCGAACCCGCTGGATCTCTCCTCAGTTCATCGCCACCAACCGCCTCGATTCCGTAGCCGACTACGACGAGGTGAAGGTGATGGGCAGGCAGGTCATCGAGGCTCTCGGCATTGGCACCTCAGCAACACATATGGAGTGGTTTGCAGGGCCGAAAGGACTGGTTTTCTCCGAGATCGGCTGTCGACCGCCGGGTGTGCGCGCCTGGGATCTCTACGGCGCCGGGAACGACCTCGACCTCTACCGCGAGTGGGCTCAGCTGCTCATTCACGGATCGACCGACCGGCGGGCATCACGCCGGTTCGCGGCCGGCATCGTCGCACTACGTCCCGAGGGAGACGGCGTGATCGCCGGCTACAGCGGGATCGAAGAGATGCAGGCCCAATTCGGCGATCTGGTCATCGATGCGCACCTCCCCGATCCCGGCACGTTGACCCAGGGGGTGGAAGCCGGCTACATGGCAAACGCGTGGGTGCGAGCTCGCCACGAAGACTACGACCATCTCCGATACGTGCTCGACCAGATCGGCCGTACCGTGACCGTGCACGCCCGATGACCGGCTACCTCGCCGAACGAGTGGCGCCCGACCCAGGTCTGATCCCCACCAAGCTTGACCGCCTCGTGTTCGAGCGGGGCTTCCCGATCACGGCCGAAGATGCGACCACCTTCGCCTACCGAGGCGACGTCGACGCTGTCCGCCTGATCCATTTCGGTCTCGGCCTGCCGGAGGACCTCTCCTTCGAACGCCTCGAGGAGTCGAATTGGTGGTTGCTGTCCCTCGATCTCCCCCCCGGTACTCGGCTGGAATACAAGCTGCACATCACCGACGGCTCTCATCAGTACGACACCGAAGATCCGCTGAACCCGTTCGAGGCTCGAAACCCATTCGGCCAGAACTCGGTGTGCCGTTCGCATGGATACGAGGTCCCGCCGTGGGCCCTGCGAGATCCTGAGGCGGAGGAGGGGCTTCAGCGTTCGCTGACCGTTCCCAGTCGTCACCTCGGCGTCGCCGTGCCAGTAACCCTGTACCTGCCTCATGAGTTCTCGATGGAACCCGAACATCGGTATCCGTTGCTGATTATGCATGACGGCACCGACTACCTGCACTACGCCGACGCCGCCACCGTGCTCGACAACCTGATCCATCGGGGTTTGACCCCCGAGTTCGTGGTCGCGTTCTGTGATCCCCGTGACCGCTTGGTCGAGTACGCCAACGATGAACGTCACGCGCGGTTCATAGCTGAGGAGCTGGTTCCGTACCTCGAGGGCCACCTCCCGCTGATCGGTGATCGCCATAGCCGATGCCTCGGCGGGGCCAGCTTCGGGGCGATCGCCACGCTCTCCACCGCAGCCCGATTCCCTGACACCTTCGGCCGTCTTCTGCTCCAGTCCGGGTCCTTCGACGGTGCATCGCCCGAAGGCCTCGAACGCTCCGACAAGCTCTGGCAACCGGTGACCGA
>JBLYYW010000021.1:0-3819 GCA_048550155.1 Acidimicrobiales bacterium
GTGTTCTGGAATTCGGCCGACTTGGCGAATTCGTTGGACACCGCCAGCGTGGATGAGCCGGTGCTGAGCTTGCCCGCCCAGAACTTCAGACCGACGATGTCGGGGGCGCGAAGGAAGTAGGCGTAGTACAGGCGGACGACCGGGGCGATCCGTCCCTCGAATTCTGGGGAGGTTGCCATGGCATTGATGACATCTGACGCCGAAGAACCAGACCTGAGTTTCCAGGTCCAGAAGTCGAGCCCGGCGGCGTCGGGCTCACGTCCGAGAAAATCCCGGTACTGCTGGGTGATGAACCAGCCTTCGGTAGAGAACGGACCGACGTTGTTCGTGTCTGCAGAGGCGGGAGAACCGGCGGTGATCGAACTGACCAAGGCCATTGCCAGGAAGAGGGGGAAAAAGATTCGTCGTGTCAAACGCATGTGCTTTCGCTCTCAGTAAGCCGCCGGTGCCAGCACAGAGGGTAGCGAAATCCTCACCGTCTGATCGAGCGCGGCTGAGAGCAGGCTTACGCGTTCGTTGGCGGCGTGGATCTCGATCGAAAGGTCAGCGTTGGGGTCGGCGGTGACTGGCTCGATTGTGAGACCGTCGCCATGCAGCACTCGAACCGAGGTGACAGTGGATCGGTGGCGCCGATCCAACCCGATTCCGACACGAAGAATCCCAGCCAGCACCTTCACGCGTTTCTTGTCTTTGGGTCTGAGGCTCATGAAGGGACGGTGGCTCTTGGTCGGATGGGATTTCCGGTGATAGCGGGCGATCTGGGCGATCAGCTCGATCTCGTTGTCGCTGAACCCGGTGAGTTGTTCGGAGTTCCGTATGACGTAGTAGCTGTGCTTGTGATGGCCGCTGTGGCTGATGAAGAGTCCGACGTTGTGCAGCAACCCGGCCATCTCCAGCAGTTCGCGTTCTCGGGGTCCCATACCGTGGACGTCATCGGTGCGATCGAAGAGCTGTAATGCCAGGTCGGTGGAGTGTTCGGCATGTTCGACGTCGGGGTCGAGCGCACGGGCGAGCCGGATCACGTTGGTGCGGCGGAGGTCATTTAGGTGCTCAGCAGCGGCGCCGGGCATCCGGTCCAGCAGAACGCCCTCCCGCAATGCGAAGGAACTGAAGGTGAATCCGTCGAGGCCGCACAGTTCGACGATCTGCTCGGCGAGGAGTGCGCCGCCGATGATGATGTCTGACCGCTTCTCGTCGAGACCGGGGACTCTTGCCCGTTTCCCCGGTTTGGTAGCGACGATGAGCTCGACCAGCTCTGTGAGCTGCGCTTTGGACACCTCGGTTCCGTTCAGGCTGGCGGGGAGATCGCCAGTGGCGGCAGACGCCATGGCTGCCAGCGTGCCGGCGGTGCCCGAAGACCCTATGAGCACCTGGGGCCGGTGTCCGACGAACTCGACCTCGACCCCGGCCAGCGCTTGTTGAACGTAGTGCCGACAGTCGTCCACGGTTTCGGCGTTGGGGACCGCACCGCCGGGAAAGAACCGCTCGGTGAGCCTGATGGCTCCCAGGCGGAACGAACGAGCGGCGAGAAGCTCAGAACCGACGCCGACCACGATCTCGGTGCTCCCACCGCCGATGTCGAATCCCATCATCCGCTGATCGAATACCGGCAGCGCTCTGAGCATCCCGAGGTGGATGAGTCGGGCTTCCTCGAAGCCGCTGATCACCTGTACATCGACGCCGGCTTCGGCTCGGGCCCGCTCCAGGAACTCTGACTTGTTGCTCGCTTCGCGCACCGCGCTGGTGGCCACCGCGTGGACGCGAGCGCCGAGGCTTTCGGCGACATCTCTCATCCGGGTGAGCGAGGCGATGCCGCGATCGATCGCGGCGGGGGCCAGCGTCTTCATGTCGCCTGAGCCCGACCCCAAGCGGACGACCTCCTTCTGGGTCGTTACGATCTCGAACCCCGAGTCAGGGGTAATTCGGGCGATGACCAGGTGGAATGAGTTGGTCCCGATATCGATGGCGGCGATCAGGTCGCTCATGAGCGATCCAGCGTGAACGTGAGCGTGGTGCCGCCCCAGCCGTTGACCTGGTCGCGGCCTTCGATGATGACCTCGTCAACGGTGTCGGGGATTTCGATTCCGGATTGGGAGCGGGTGAACGGTTGCTCGTTGGCATGATCGTGAGTGAGGAAACGTTCGCCGTACACCGTGCCGTCGGAGCCGCGCACTCGCCACGAATCGGCATAGCGATCTGGGGTGTCATAGGGCGAGGACAGGGTGACCGCAAAGGTCCACGAACCGGATTCGTCTTGGGTGGCGTCAGCGCCGACGACGTCGGGGAATTGCTGTTCTGCGTCGTTTTCGGGTTCGGAACCGGCTGTGGTCGGGGAGGCCGACTCGACCGATGGTTGTGTTGCGGTCGGTTCCTCCGCTGCCGAGCTACATGAGGCGAGCATCAGGCTGGCAGCGATCAGGAACCTCATCATCACAGTGAAGCCTCGGTTTCTGATGGGTCCAACTCCACCAGCGACCACTCGTTTTCGGTCTCGACCGCAACCAGCATGCTCGCTCCGAGATGACGACCGGTGTTCGAGGTGCGCAGGGGTTCGCCGAGACACACCGACTGGGCAACCGTGTAGTCGGTTCGGTCGGGACGACGCAGGCTGAGCAACAGGTCTCGTGCCACATCGACCGAGAGGAGCTCAGGGTCTGCGGCGAGCGCTCCGTGGGCTCCGTGGTAGACCGCAACCCCGTCGGCGATACGTTTGTCCACAAGATCGGTTTCGATCGTGATGTGGTCGATCTGCTCGTCGAGAGTCCATGGGCTCGCAGGCTCGACTTCGACCATCGACGGAGACGACTCTGAGAAAAGTGCCTCCAGCGAGAAGCCCATCGCGGTGAAGCAGAGTGCGACGTCCTGATCGGACAGCGGGAGCAGGCGGCGGTCGCGTCCCACCCGGCCGAATAGCGCATCCCACCTCCGGCCGAGCAGGTGGTTGACGGTTCGAACCTCCCGCAGATCGATCGGGCGGGTGAACCGCAGCAGCGGGCGATGGCCGATGCGGACACCACCGCCGGCTGCGATGGTGATGCCGGTGATCTCGAGGGCACCGAACACCTCAACCTTGGGTCCTGTACGGGCGAGGACGATCCGATCGCCCGGCAGGGGGAGTGAGCCGGTTGGCGACAGGTTGGGTTCGACTCCGTGACCAACGTCGGCCAGGGAGAGCATTCCGCCGAACCCAATGGCCGTAGCCAGCGGCGTGGAGAGCCAGTTGGTGGGAAGCCCGTCGACGGGTGCGAGCAGCAGGTTGGGGTCTCCCGAAGGGGTCAGTTTGGCGAGCCAGAGGGCCGAGGGGAGGCTGATGGCGATCGATTCGGTCATGGTTTCAGCATGACGAGGGGGTGTGACAGTGCTAGAAAGCGAGGTATGCGCAACGCCATCACCAGCCCAAACGCTTCATCGGTCGGTCCGTATAGTCACGCGATCGATGCGGGCGGAATCGTCTTTCTCAGCGGTCAAACCCCGCTGGATTCGAGCACCGGAAAGCTGATCGAGGGCACGATTGCCGAACGCACCCAGAAGTGCTTCGACAACCTGATCGATGTATTGGCCGCCGGGGGGCTCACGGCGGATCATGTGGTGAAAGTCAACGTCTTCCTGACCGACATGGCCGATTTCGCCGAGATGAACGAGGTGTACAAACAACAGTTCTCCGAGCCGTATCCGGCCAGGAGCACGGTTGCGGTGGCCGAGCTCCCGCTCGGTTCCGACATCGAAATCGAACTGGTGGCACAGCGGTAGCTGCGTGGTACAGCGGTAGCTGCGTGGTACAGCGGTAGCTGCGTGGTACAGCGGTAGCTGCGTGGTACA
>JBLYYW010000022.1:0-13712 GCA_048550155.1 Acidimicrobiales bacterium
CTCGGAATGGCGAAGGAATCAGACATCGTAGGTGCTCCTGTTGGATGAGTTCGTCTGAGCGAGGGTTAACCGCTGCGCCCGTACAGCACGTCAGCGACACGGTCCATGTCGGCGACCAGTCCGGCTTGGGCGTTGCGGATTGCGTCATGGGGAACGGCGGCGAGCAGCGAGGACACGTCGGCTGACTCGGCACTCACTGCGCCAATCACCCATCGCACGCCGCCCTCTCCGATCTTCTGGGCTGCTTCTCGGGCGAAGACCCGGCTCATCGTCGCCAACGCCGCACCATCGAAGCGATCCGTGCTCTTCTCGTGCCGGTTGCCTTCAAGGACGTCCGCTGCCCGTCGGGCAAAGGACTCGGCGCACTCGACCTCGGTGATCAGTTCACCCAACCGGAACAACACATGTTGGTTGCGGGTCAGGCGGGCGAGCCTGCAAGCCTCGAGGACAGCGGCCAGCGCTTCGGCCGCCAGGGCGGCATGACCAGCCCCAACATCGGGCTGACGGGAATGCAACGCTCGGAGATCTGCCGCCCGGTCGCGATAGTACGAGCCACCGGACTTGAGATGGTGTTGCCAGCGGTCGCGGGCGATCGTCATCTCCATGATTTCGGAGGTGCCTTCATAGATAGTGGTGATGCGGACATCGCGCTTGATTTTTTCCACGACGTATTCACGCGTGTACCCGTAGCCACCGTGGGCCTGAATGGCCGCGTCAGCGGCGTCGTTGCCGGCCTCGGTTGCCATGAGCTTTGCGATGGCACCTTCGGTGTTCATGGCGCCGTTCTCACCCAGCCCCCGGTCGATCTTGTCCGCCGATTCCTCGATGTAGCTGCGGGCGGCCTCCAGCCGAACCGCATGGGGGACGATCAGCTTGTGGGTGAAACCTTGCTTCTCCGCCAACGGTGCACCGCCCTGTTGGCGTTCGAGTGAGTACTCGATTGCACGGTCGAGCGCCTCCCAACCACCTCCGAGGCCGAAGGCCGCGACCATGATTCGCGTGTAGCCGAAGACCTGCTGCGCTTGGACCAGTCCTCGTCCTTCGACTTCGCCGATCAGGTGATCGGCCGGCACCTCGACGTCGTCGAGGAAGAGGGCTGCGGTGTTGGACAGCCTGATCCCATGCTTGTCCTCGGGTTTGGCTGCGGTGAACCCCTCGGCATCATTGGGAATGACGAACCACGACGGACCGTCGGGTGCCATGGCCAGGATCGTGAGCATGTCGGCGATCGATCCGTTGGAGATCCACTGTTTGCGACCGTTTATGCGGTAGCCGGTGACGACCCCGTCCTCCTCGATGCGGGCTGCGGTCGTCTTCATGGCGCCGAGATCACTGCCGGCGTCGGGTTCGGTTGCGCCGTATGCGAACACGATTCCGTCCTCGGCGATCGCCCGCAGCCACCGCTGCCGTTGATCGTCCGTAGCGCCGACGAGAATCGGGTCGCTGCCGAGGAATGTAGCGAAGACCGCGGTCGCAAGACCGATGTCGTGGCGAGCCATGACCTCACAGATTCGATACGAGTCGTACGCACCGCCGTCCATCCCACCGAACGCTTCGGGAATGAAGACCAGCTGGACCCCCAGTTGCTCGGGGTCACTCATCGCACGGACGATGTCCTCGGGGCACTCATCTTCGTGATCGAGGTCGAGCTGTCGCTGTGGCGTGAGTTCGTGGCTGACGAACTCACCCAGAGCGTCCAACATCATGAATAGGATGTCGGTCTCGAGACCGGCACCCCCTACGTGACTTGCGACCATTGTCATCGGCTCGATCCTGTGCGCTTTGATGTCTCCCCCATACGTCGACTGACACTAGGAAATGAAATTGGCTCGCGACAGGGGCTTTGGTCCCGCCAGGCCTGTCTTGTCGCGTGGGAAGCGATTGGCTCTGAAAGGCCACTGCAACCACAACCTGAGCGAATACCCTCGGTGGGTCATGGCCCAGCCGCTCTTCCGCCGCCCGCCGGGTACCCGAGACCTACTGCCGCCGATCACCGATCGTATGCGTGCCATGGTCGAGGTATTCGCCGACGAGGCAACCAAAGCCGGCTTGGGCCACGTCACGCCACCGATGTTCGAAGACGTTGGAGTTTTCGTTCGGCTCGGCGAAGCCACCGACGTGGTCACCAAGGAGCTGTACAGCTTCGAGGACAAGGGCGGCCGCACCATTGCGCTGCGCCCCGAACAAACCGCCAGCCTGTGCCGAGTCTTTGTCGAGAACCGACCGGGCGTCCCGTGGAAAGCGTGGTACCACGGCGCCAACTTCCGCTACGAATCGTCCCAGAAGGGCCGGTATCGCCAATTCGACCAGGTAGGGGCCGAAGTCATCGGCTCATCCGATCCTGATGTCGACACCGAGCTCATCGTGCTCGCGTGGCGTTTCTATGAGCGAATCGGGCTCCGGAACGTGCGGCTCCTCCTGAACAGTCTGGGTGATCCGGCGGATCGGGTTGCCTACACCGACGCGCTGTTCCGCCATTTCACCGACCATGAAGCAGACCTCAGTGAACAATCGAGGGTGACTCTCGCCAGCAATCCACTCCGAGTAATGGACAGCAAACGCGACGCCGATCAGCACATCGTCGCTTCCGCTCCTTCGCTCGCTGACTTTCTTTCCGACCAAGCCGCAGCCGGCTTCGAAAGGGTACAGGCCGGGCTCACCGCACTGGGAATTCCGTTCGAGATCGAGCCGCGGCTGGTGCGGGGCCTCGACTACTACAACCGGACCACCTTCGAATATGTCGCCGACAGCCTCGATGCAGCCCAGAACGCCGTCGGTGGCGGAGGACGGTACGACGGCCTGGTGGCGAATCTCGGTGGACCGGATGAGCCTGGAATCGGATTCGCACTCGGGGTCGATCGAACACTGTTGGCCTGCGACGCAGAAGGTGTCTTTGGCGCCCCGGCTACCGATCCCCAAGTCTGGGTTGTGGCAGCGACGGAGGGGCTCGAGGGTCTTGGTCTGGTCGACGAGCTTCGTCGGGCCGGTCTGCGGTCAGACCGGATCGAATCGACCCGGTCGATGAAGGCGCAAATGAAGAGGGCCAACAAATCCGGTGCCGACGTCGCGGTCATCGTCGGCGAGGACGAAGTGGCGCGCCAAGAAGTCACCATCAAACCGCTCCGTGGTCAGGGAGACCAGCACAGCGTGCCAGTTGGACAACTACTAACAGCAGTTCAGGAGTATCTGCAATGATCAGAACCCACACGTGTGGCGAGCTACGCAAAGAACACATCGGTCAGACCGTCACCCTCACCGGCTGGGTCAATACCCGGCGCGAGCACAGCCAACACCTGGCGTTCGTGGACCTTCGGGACTTCAGCGGCGTCACACAGTGCGTCGTCGACAACGACGTCGATGTGAGAAGCGAATACGTTCTGAAGGTCACGGGGGCGGTCACCGCCCGGCTGGAGGGCAGTGAGAACAACGACCTGGCGACCGGGGCGATCGAACTCCAGAACTGCACCGTCGAGGTTCTGAACGCCGCCACACCGCCGCCGTTCCCGATGGACGACCGGGCCGACAGCGTCGACGAATTGATCCGACTGAAGCACCGCTACATCGACCTCCGTCGTGAACGTATGCAGAAGAACCTGCGCATTCGGTCGACGGTCAACACCGCGATCCGCAACGCCATGGTGATTCAGGACTTCGTAGAGGTCGAGACACCGATGTTGATGCCCTCGACTCCTGAGGGCGCACGAGAGTTCCTGGTTCCGAGTCGGCAAAGGCCGGGGACGTTCTATGCGTTGCCGCAATCGCCGCAGCTCTACAAGCAACTGTTGATGGTCGGCGGCCTCGACCGTTACTACCAGATCGCTCGTTGCCTCCGTGACGAGGACCTACGGGCCGACCGTCAGTACGAGTTCATGCAGCTCGATATGGAAATGAGTTTCGTCGAAGTGGACGACGTGCTCAGCGCCGTGGAGGTCGGGGTTCTCGACGCCGCCGAGGCAGTCACCGGTGAGCGGCCCGCCGTCGTGCCCCGCATCACGTGGCACCACGCGTTGAACACCTACGGCTCGGACAAGCCGGACCTGCGGTTCGGAGTGGAACTCCAAGAGCTCACAGCGATCTTCGCCAAGACCGAGTTCAAGGCGTTCTCGACCGCCGAGGCGATCAAGGGCATCAACTATCCGGGCGGCGCCGCAGAGTATGGCCGCAACAAGCTTGACGGCCTTACCGACTTTGCCAAGAGCAATGGGGCCAAAGGCATGGTCTGGATCAAGGTCGCCGAGGACGGCAGCCTCGAGTCGCCGGTGGCGAAGTTCATGAGCGAAGACGAAAAAGCAGCTCTCAGTGAAGCCATGTCGGCCGCTCCCGGTGACCTGATTCTGATGATCGCCGATGACTGGCTGACCACCTGCGAAGTGTTGGGAGAACTGCGGAATCGTCTGGCTCGACCGCCGGTGTGGGAAGGTCCGTATCGGTACGTCTGGGTTGTTGATTTCCCCCTCTTCGTGGGAGTCGACAAGACAACCGGACGCCCCAAGCCAGGCCATCACGCGTTTTGCCATCCCCATCCCGAGGACATCCCCAAGATGGAAACAGATCCGATGTCCGTGCGGGCGTGGGCATATGACCTGGTGCTCAATGGCTGGGAACTGGGCTCAGGCAGCATTCGAATTCACGATCCGAAACTGCAGACCAAGGTCTTTGAACTGCTCGGGATCGGCGAGGAAGAAGCCAACCAGCGGTTCGGTTTCTTCCTCGATCCGTTCTCCTATGGTGCGCCGCCTCACGGGGGATTCGCATACGGCATCGACCGGCTGGCGGCCATTCTGGCTGGTGAGGACAACATACGCGAGGTGATTGCGTTCCCGAAGCCCCAGAGTGGCCTGGATCCGCTGACCAGCGCTCCCACCGAGGTCGCCGCAAGTCATCTCGAGGAGCTCGGGCTCAAGGTTCTGCCACCGGTGGAGTAGTCGTCGGAACCGACTGAGCCTCTGGCTACTACGCTTCTGGCGTGGACCTCGGCGATGTGCTGCGATACGGGCTGTACGTCATAACGGTCGGCCTCGGCACAGCGTTGGTGCTGTGGGTGTACCGATCGCGTCAGCTCCATCTCCAGCAGCGCGAGGTCGTGAAGAATGTGCAGCGGGCCGAACCAGCCGCGGGCGCTTCCCGGAGAGTTCTCTCGGTCCCGAGCCGCTCGATGGCCGACGCGATAGCGGGGATTCGACTTCCGGTTCATTGGCAGCCGGACCCACCGGTCGAGGTGGTGTCCTCCCTGACCCTGACCACCGACCGTGAGTCTGCCGGTAAGATGGCCAGCATGCTCAGCGATGAGCTGGTGCGTCTTGGCTACGGGGTCCGACCGACCGGAGCGCGATCGGCCCGTGCAGTTCGAGATTCGAACAGCATCTCCATCGAGATCGAAGCGTCCGACACCAACTCTTGCGTATCTTCTCGGCTCACACTCACCAGCGCTGCACGTGTCTGACCTCTTCACCGCAGCGGCCGAGCAGCGCCTCAGAACACGTTCGCCGCTCGCAGCTCGCCTGCGCCCTCGACGACTCGACGATGTGGTTGGTCAAGACCATCTTCTGGGGCCAGCCGGACCGCTGCGTCGCCTCATCACCGCCGACCGTCTCAGCAGTGTGCTCCTGTGGGGCCCACCCGGAACCGGCAAAACGACAATCGCCGAGCTCGTCGCCAACGAGACGACAGCTGCGTTTGTGAAGCTCAGCGCAGTCTCGGCAACAGTGAAAGATGTCCGCGAGGTCATCCAACAGGCCCACGATCGGCTTGGCGCCGATGGGAGGGGCACGATTCTCTTTCTCGACGAGGTGCATCGGTTCAACAAGGCTCAGCAGGATGCGCTTCTTCCCGCGGTCGAGTCGGGCGTTCTGACGCTCATCGGGGCGACCACGGAGAATCCGTTCTTCGAGGTGAATGCCCCACTCCGCAGCCGCAGCACCCTCTTTCGCCTCGAACTACTCGAATCAGACGAGTTGGCTGAACTGTGCCGCCGGGGCCTCGAGCTGGAGGGTGCGGTGGCGTCGGAGGAGGCTGTCGCCCATCTTGCGAACAACGCTGCCGGGGACGGCCGACAAGTGCTGACGACGCTGGAGGTGGCGATTGCGCTAGCGACCACCAGCGACCCGCCAGGGCCGGTGACACTGGCCCACGCCGAGGCGGCGACCGACCTCAAGTCGCTTCGGTACGGACGAGATGAGCACTACGACATCGTCAGCGCGTTCATCAAGAGTATGAGAGGTTCAGATCCCGACGCAGCGCTCTACTGGCTGGCTCGTATGTTGTCCGCAGGGGAAGACCCGCGATTCATCGCCCGGCGTATCGTCATCTTTGCATCGGAGGACGTGGGCATGGCCGATCCGATGAGTTTGCTCGTCGCTGAGGCCGCAGCGCGAGCCATCGACTTCATTGGGCTACCCGAGGGTCGGATCAATCTCGCCCACGCAGTTGTTCACCTCTCGACTGCGCCCAAGTCCAACTCTGCCTACGTGGGGATCAATCGAGCGATGAGCGATGTCGCCGAGCTCCCCGCCGGTGAGGTACCCGTCCACCTTCGTGACGCGTCCTACAGGGGTGCCTCATCCCTGGGGCATGGCGAGGGATACTTGTACCCGCACAACTACCCGGACGCCAAGATCGAGCAGGAGTACCGGCCGGACCCGGTGCGCTCCCGCCGCTACTACGAGCCGACCGATCGAGATGTACACCGGCCCTAGCTGCGCGGATCAGGTCCCGCCGCTAAGGTTGGCGCGGTGAGTATCGGGGAATTCGCGGCGATTATCATAGCCATTGCTGTGGTTGTGACAGCTGTCTTCCTCATCGTGGCAGTCAACAACCTCAATAACACGTTGGCTCGTCTCTCCGACACTGCCAACGAGCTCCGAGCCGAAGGCATAGCCGCCTTTACCGAACTGCGCACCCTGGTTGCCGATGCAGATGCCGAACTGGACAAGGTCGATCTTGTGCTCGACCGGGCTGATCTCGCCACATCAGCCATCTCCGAAACCACCCGCCGGACCCACGAAGCGGTACAGGACCCGGTGATCCGTACGCTCGCCATCGCGTCCGGATCCTCAAAGGTTGGTAGAGCTTGGCTGTGGAGCAGACGCAAGAAAAACCGTGCGAAGGCTGCCGAGTCGTTTCCCGAGCTTCAGCGGGAACCCGGCCTGTCCCGCCGACAGCGTAGGGATACCCTCGCCCGATGATCGGCTTCTTCCTGCGCAGGTTTCGGTGGATGATTCTGGGGGCCGCCGGAAAAGAGCTGGCCCGTCGGGTCTCGCAGCGCCACGTCGATGAGGCGCGGTCTCAGTTGGCTGATCGCTTGCCGGACCGGGCTGTAGTGCTAGCCGACCGACTACCCGGCGATGTTCTTCGGGCCGCGGGAACCGCTCAAGTCGCGGGCCGGGCGGCGACCAGGTCGGCGCGGCTCTCCAGAGACGTCGCCCACTTCTCCCGCGACGTGGCCGTCGCTCCGCAGCGGGCCCGCCAACGCCTCAGCGAATTGGGTGAAGAATGGGGCGTCCAGGTCGCTCAAGACGAGCTGACACTTCGAGCCAGGTTGATCGCCCACACCAGAGGGCTGACCGCCGCCGACGATGTGCTGCTCGGTGGTCAGAGCTCCTGGCACGATGAACCGCTGCCATCGGTGCCACCGTCAGTGCCCAGCGGACGCCCGGTCAGGCTTGTCAGACATCGGCTGGTGAGCCGTGTGCAGCGTACCTATCTGCCGCGTAAGCACAGCTGGCAATAAGAGCTCACCGAACTTCCAAGGGCAGCCGAATCGACCGTTCATCCCCGGACGAGACGCTCGTGACAGTAAGTACTCCGCGACCACTCATTCCGAGGTTCACGACAACCTCTCCGTCGGGTTCCTGACGGCGGACTCGCAATGGTGCAACGAGTAGCCCAGCCGGCTCGCTCTTGACCTCGACCTCCCATGGACCCGAGCCCGGACTGGGGTAGCCGAGCGTGAGGGGCATTCCGGCGTTCCCCTTCACGGTTGGCGCCGCACCCAGACTGAGTGTTCGCTCCATGCCGTCGAGTCGGAGACCTCGGGCGGTTCGGTTCCGAGTGTCGATGTGCACGATCCGATGGTTGGACGTGTCCGCTACGAGCACACTGCCGTCGGAAAGCACTGTCGCCGCCTCCGGGTCTCTGAGACCGCTGGCTCCCAGCGTGGTGAGCTTCTGATCGGCGAGCCGGCGAATCCGGTTGTTCTGTTGATCGACGACAATGATCGAGCCATCCGGCGAACCGACCAGATCCACCGGCCGATTCAAGAGGGCGGCGTGGGCCGGTCCGTCAGCAAGCCCATATCGAGTCGGTGAATTCTGGGTGACGCTGTGCACCCGTCCCTTGTCGGTCAGAAGGCGAACGTTGTTGCTGGCAGCGTCGACGAACAAGATTCCGGTTGTAGTCCGACAGACTGCGTTGGGCTGGGACAGGGTGGCCCTGGACGATCTGCCGTCATTCTGACCCGTGAATCCGGACCCCGCAATCACTGAGGGCTTGGACAGAGTTCGCTGACGAACCGCATCCGCGTCGATCCGCAAAAGCTGATCCGACCCTGCGTCGGCGACGACGATCGACCCGTCGAGGTCGACGCACAAACCGACCGGTCGATCGAGGTCAGTCGCCAACGGATACACCATGCGCAGATCAGGGTCGACGAGACTCACGGTCCCGTCGTCGGGTTGGGTTACGACGAAGGACCCTCCCGGTAGCGCAGCGAGCCGACCGGGTCGGCTGATCCCATCGACCACAGCCGTCGAGGCGAAGATTCCTTGTTCGGCATCGACGGCACCGAGGATGATTCGGTTGTTCCCCTCGTCGGAGACCGCTACCAACCCGGCCCTGTCGAGCGCAACAACGCCCGAGGGCCAGGCAAACTCGATCGGTCGTCGAGGGGCCTGGAATCCCACCCGAAATCTGGGTTGGTCGTGGGCTGGCACCGCCCCCAGGTAGGTGGTGATATCGGCTATCGAGCCGGCGTCGCTGCCCAGCACCACACCCTTGACTCTCTGTTTGTTGTCGATGAACACACATGCCGGCCATCCACCGGGGGAGTAACGCCCGAATGTCTCCAGCTGCGGATCGTGGAGCACCGGCAGCGAGAGCCGCAATCGGGCAACGGCATCGAGCACACGCTGAATCGGTTGGGCTGCCTCGGTTCGCGGGCTGTGCACCGCGATGACCTGCACGCTCGACCCGAATTGCCGCTGCAGTTTCTCGAGGCGGCGCAGCATCAGCGTCGACGCATCGCAACCGATCGACCAGAAAAGCAACACCGTCGGCACCCCGCGCAGATCTGCCCACGAGTGGGAAGGCGTGTTGATCCAGACCGAACCTACCGCAGGGGGTGCAAGCGATGACACCGCTTCCTATCGGCAGCTTTCCCTTGTCGTCAATGGTCAACTACGTTCGAGACATGAAGGTCCCAATGACGATCAACGACTTCCTCGATCGAGCTGCGACGGTCTATCCAGACCGGGTGGCCATCATCGACGAACCCGACCAGGTGGCTGAGCCCAGGCCCACCGGAACCTACGCCGATCTGGCTGACCTGCGAAGGCAGATGGGTGTCGCCATGGATCGTATGGGCATTGCGTTCGGTGGTCGTGTTGCGATGGTGTCGCACAATTCGGCCCGGCTGCTCGAGTCGTTCTATGGGGTCAGCGGCAATGGTCGAGTGTTCGTCCCGATCAATTTTCGGCTCAGCCGTGCCGAGGTGGAGTACATCGTCGAACACAGCGGAGCGGAAGCACTGTTGATCGACCCTGAATTGGAGGCCGAGCTCGGCGGTATCGAATGCCAACGAAAGTGGATCCTGGGACCGGAGTCCGACGCCGACTGGCTCGGTGCAGAAGGCGACCCGGTTCCATGGGAACCAGACGAAGATGCCACGGCCAGCATCAACTACACCAGCGGGACCACGGCCCGCCCGAAAGGGGTGGAGCAGACCCATCGAGCTCGATGGACCAATGCTGTGACCTTCGGCTGGCACGTCGGAGTCTCCGACCGTGACGTCTATCTCCACACGCTGCCCATGTTTCACTGCGACGGGTGGGGGATGCTGTACACGGTGACAGCCATGGGGGTGCCCCATGTCGTGCTGCGAAAGGTCGATGGAGCCGAGATTCTGCGTCGAGTTGAGGAACACGGAGTCACCCTCATGTGTGGTGCTCCAGCGGTGGCAACGGCGGTGCTCGACGCGGCTCGAGACTGGGAGGGTCCGGTTCCGGGAGCGGGCCGGGTTCGCATTGTGTGTGCCGGGGCACCACCGCCGACTGCGATTATCGAACGAATTGAAACCGAACTCAACTGGGAGTTCATTCAGATCTACGGCCTCACCGAAACGGCTCCTCTGATCACGATCAACCGCTCTCGTCCTGAATGGGATGAGCTCTCCCCAACAGACAGAGCGACCAAGCTGTCGCGCCAGGGAGCACCAGCCATGGGAATCACCATGGACGTGTCGCCCAGCGGAGAATTCCTCACTCGGGGAAACCACATTCTCAAGAGTTATTGGGCCAATCCCGAAGCAACCGAGGAGGCCCTCGCCGGTGGGTGGTTCCACACCGGTGACGGCGGGTATTGCGATGACGAGGGGTACTACGTGATCACCGATCGCAAAAAGGACGTGATCATCTCTGGCGGCGAGAACGTCTCTTCGATCGAGGTCGAGGACGTCTTGTTCTCTCATCCCGACGTCGACGAGGTTGCCGTGATCGGGGTTCCTGACCCGAAATGGGGCGAGACGGTGAAAGCTCTCGTGGTCCTCACGCCAGGGTCCTCTGCGACCGAGGCCGAACTCATCAGCTACTGCCGGGATCGACTGACCCACTACAAGTGCCCGACATCGGTGGAGATGCGAGACGAACTGGCTCGCACCGCCACCGGCAAACTCCAGAAATTCAAGCTCCGGGATCCGTATTGGGCCGGCAAAGACAAGATGGTCAACTGACCTACGCTCGGAGGTGCATGCGACACCTTTCGATTCTTGTTCTGTTCGCGTCGGTCGTCGGGGCGTGCGGATCCACCCCGGGCACGGATGACTTCACCGAGAGCCTCCTCCAAGCGCGTCCCGAACTGACCCAGCCCGACGCCGAGTGCATCGTCGCTGAACTCCAACAGACGTACTCCGATGACGAGCTCGCCTCGCTGATCGACGGGACAGGCAACTCAGAGGGCGATCAGAGCCGATTTGGAGACACGCAGCTTGCAGCGGTTCGAGCCTGTGATCTCGAGGCTCAGGTGAGCGTGGAGCTCGTAAGGGAATTCGGGCGTGCGAATGATCTTCGTCCCGAGGTCGCGGAATGCGCAGTGGCGTCACTACAGCAGCGATTTGGCTTCTGGGAACTCACGGACCTATTGAGTTCGGACGACCTCGAAGTGCGCTTCCAGCGCCGGCAGTTCGAGGCGATATTTGATTGCGGTGACCGAAGAAACGTGGTTCGCCAGCTGGGACCCCAGATGGTCGAGCAGGGGGTGGACCCTGAGGATGCAAACTGTGTTGCCGAGGTTGTCGCCGACACGATGCAGGTTGAGGACCTGGGGGTGTTGTACAGCGGTGCAATGACCGATCGGTTCTATTCGCTCTACTTCGCTGCGTTGGAAACATGCGACGCCCTGCCCGCCGATTCTTGAAGCCGGCCGGGCAACTCGGGCTCGACCGGCGACGATGATCAATGTCTGAGGTTGGCGAGGACGTTCGACGGGGTGGCGGTCAGTCTCACGCAGCCTTCGGGAAGGCACTCGCATTGATCGGTTGGTTGGAAGCGGCCCGGTCGACGAAGCTCAAAGGACCAAATGCGCCGGCCAGGCGAGCCATCGCAGAGCTCTGAATCGGGGTGGGGTGCTGAGGGGGAGTTGAGTTCATGATCCCATCATCGTTGGGGGGTGTGACAACGTTCCCGTGAGTCGACTCAGACGACGACGCCAGCCTCACGGAGAGAAGAGATCTGATCGCCGAGTCCGATCATCTCCAAGACCTCGTCGGTGTGAGCACCCGGGAGGACCGGAGGGCCCTGAATCTCACCAGGAGTCCGATCGAATTTCGGTGCCGGAGCAGGCTGGGTAACGCCGTCAACGGTGGTGAACGTGCCCCGTGCCACGTTGTGTGGATGCTCGGCTGCCTCCTGCATCGAGAGAACCGGTGCAAAACAGACATCGGTGCCCTCCATGATGTCGCACCACTCTTGCCTGGTTTTGGCGGCGAAGACTGCGGCCAGCCGTTCTTTCAGGTCTGGCCAGGTACTCCGATCCATTTGTGAGCGGAACGCAGGATCGTCGCTCAGGCCGGTCAGCCGCAGCAGCTCGGCGTAGAACTGAGGCTCGATCGACCCGATGCTGACGTACTCATTGTCAGCGCAACGGTAGACGTCGTAGAAGTGGGATCCGGTGTCGAGCATGTTTGTACCGCGTTCCTCGGACCAGAAGCCCATCGCCTTGAAGCCCCACATCATGTTGGTCAGGCCGGCGGAACCGTCGACCATTGAGACATCGACGACCTGCCCAGAGCCGCTGGACCGAGCTTCGAGGATTCCGCACACGATCCCGAACGCGCAATACAGCGCCCCACCCCCGAAGTCGCCAACGAGGTTGACTGGCGGTACCGGTGCCTCGCCGGCTCTGCCCAACAGTCCAAGCGCACCGGAGAGCGAGATGTAGTTGATGTCGTGCCCTGCGACCGAGGCATACGGCCCGTCTTGTCCCCAACCGGTCATCCGTGCATACACGAGCGCGGGATTGGCTCTGAGGCAGTCCTCAGGACCGAGCCCGAGCCGTTCGGTCACGCCGGGCCGGAAGCCCTCGAGCAGCGCATCGGCCTGACGCACAAGGTCGAGGACAACCCTGGTGCCCTCGGGGTCTTTCAGGTTCACTGCAATCGATCGACGTCCCCGGTTCAGAGTGTCGAACGCCGGGTCGCCCAATGGAGCAGAGGCCGTCCGATCGACCCGGATTACTGTTGCGCCCATGTCGGAAAGTAGCGCGGCGGCGAAGGGACCGGGACCGATTCCGGCGAGCTCGACCACAGTTATTCCTTCGAGGGGACCCATAGTGCAGCGGACGCTACCGTCCCCAGTTGATCTGGTGCAACCGCTCAACAAGTGGCGCTAGTAGTCGATGGTACAACAAGCACCATGATGATGGTCGAAGTCGCTCTGCTCAGACCGACCTCTCCGGTCAGCAGGCAACGCTGTGTTCGGGACTGCCCGCCGCGGTCCCGAACACAGAATCCTCGTTGCGATCCCACCTAGGTCGTTTGTGTCGAATTCGTAGGTGGATTCCCTCGTTTGACTACAGCTCAGGGCAGATGTGCCGTAGTCTCAACAAGTGACCGCTCAACGGAGCGCGGTTGCGGAAGGTAGCGACAAATGCAAAGCCCAGTCGACCCCACTCGACTCCTCGGTCGGAATTCTCAGGTCCACACCGGAACCGGTGTCATCACCGGCACGATCCTGGCCGCAGGCCCACGGGGCGTCAGCGTCCAGTGCAGCGACCGAGTCGTCCGGATCGCCTCAGCCGATCTGCGCAGTATCCGACCGGCAAGCTGACTCTCCGCGAGGCCCATTCGCTCGCAGCTGCACATAGGCTCCAAGGCCGAGGCTCCAAGCCCGACGATCGTTCTTCAGGCGCGTGCCGGGGTGCCCTGGTAGGGGAGGGGGTCACCCGGCCGAGGGATCATGGGACGGCTCCAGCTGAGAACCTTTGCCAGGTGCGCCGTTATCTCA
>JBLYYW010000023.1:0-6241 GCA_048550155.1 Acidimicrobiales bacterium
CTGGCTGATGGGGACGGTGTCGGCCATTTTCTTGGCTTGCGTGTTTGCTCTGGCGGCCTTGGCGAAGGCCCGAGACCTTCAGGGGACGCGGCAGGGATTCACCGAGCTGGGGCTGCCTCGAGCCGACGTGCTCGCATGGCTGGTCCCGATTGCCGAAGCGGTGGTCGCTGCGCTTCTCTTGATCGTGCCAGGATGGGGCGGGGTCGCGGCATTTGGCTTGCTTCTGGCCTTCACGGTGGTACTGGCGGTCACTGTCCGGTCGGGCCGATTGGTGCCGTGCCGGTGTTTCGGGGGAAGCAGTTCGGATCCGGCCTCGTGGGGACAAGTGACACGCAACGTGTGGCTGCTCGGCCACGCACTGCTCGCTACGTCCATCTCGATGCTGACACGGCCAAGCTTGGTGGAGCTTGTTATTGCAGCTGCAACTATTGCAGTTGGGCCGATTGCCGTTTCCCACGTGGAGAAGCGGTTTACAGTCACACCATGAGGTGGCGCACGATAGTCGTGGCTGGTGCCCTTGTGGTGTCTGCGTCGTGTGGTGTCAACAGTGACCCGGAAGACTCCGACAACCAGCCCGAAGTCACCGTACTTGGAACCACAGTGAGCACGGGGCAGCCCGCCCCCACCATCGGTTCCGCTGTCTCTACTGCACGCGAATAGTGCTGCGATCACGCCCGAACGGCTAACGCAGCGGCGACGACGTCGAGGCGAGGGGAGTGCCGGCGCAATTGTCGGGTCCCTGCGGCCATGCTCGCTCCGGTCGTGATCACGTCGTCCACCAGGATGACCTGATCGGTCGGGATTCGTGCGGTCCAATCGGGCCGAAGGTTCAGCGTTGGCCCTTGAAGTCGGATCGAACGGGAGCCCCCGTACTGAGCCTTTCCAGTGCGGACGAAGGCCGGAGCTGAAGGTATGTGCAGCGCTCTTCCGACTGCTGATGCAAGAACCCGGCCTTGGTCGAAGCCACGCCGTCGCTGCCCTCGACCGCTGGGTGGAACCCAGGTCACCGTGGTGGAGTCCTGAACATAGGGTTCAACGCACCGGGCCAGCGGGAGCGCCAGCCGTTTCATCAGCGCGGTACCGCCAACGCTCTTGGCCGCCGAGACAAGCGGTGCCGTTGCATCGTCGTAGGCCCATACGGCGACGGTCTGGTCAACCGAGGAAACCGAAGCAGGCGGGGCCTGGGTCATAGAGGGCCGGCACTGCCTGCAGATCCAACGCAGTTCGGGGTCCCATAGCCGGCGATCGAGTGATCGATGGCACACAGCACAGCAGCGAGGAAGCAACACAAGAGTAGTCTAAAGTAAATACCCGAAAAAACAGTCACGAGGTAAGGCTTGGTCGCTCATCGGTCGATACACCGTTGTGCCCACTTCCACTGTCACCGTTGCGCTGTGCGACGATCACGAGATCTACCGCCGTGAGCTCATGACCGCGCTCGAGGGAGACACCGATATTCAGGTTGTCGCCGAGGCGGACCTGCCCAGTGGACTCGGCCCAATCGTCAGCGAATACCCGCCGAACGTCATCGTGGTGGATCTCACTCCCGCCAAAGGCGAGGCGGCCGAGATCATCGCAACCCTGGGCAAACAAATGCCGGACTCCGCGATTCTGGCAGTCGGAGGCCCCAACGACGACCTCGCAGCCGCCTTGTTGGCGGGAGCGCTTGGAGCAGTAGACAAGAACGTCGCGCTCAGGATGGGCGGACTCATCGTGCATGCGATGGCAGCCCGCAAGCTCTTCTTCGACAGGCGAGCTGCGCAATCGCTCCTCCGGGCGATCCATGCACATCCGCGCCGCAACGCAATCCCGCACGCTCAGGTCGAGTTGGTCGACAAACTGGCTGAGGTTGAGACGATCGCTGATTTGGCCCGAGATTCGTTCGAGGGAGCCAAGAATGAACGGGAGCTGATAGCGCTGCTCGGCACCCTGAGGGCAACTCGGCGAACCGATTCCTAGCTGGGCGACGCAGAATTCCGTCGGTCGAGCCTTTTTGTCAGACCGACGTTGTCGGTGAGCGAAGTGGTCGGTCCTGCGCAGGTAGGCTGAGCGTTGGCTATGAAGCTCTTCGACAAGATTCTCAAAGCGGGCGACGGCAAGCGCCTCAAATCAATCCAATCGGTCGTGGCACCGGTCAACGCACTCGAACACGAGTTCGAGGCGTTCAGCGATGCCGCACTACAGGCGAAGACCGGCGAATTCCGCACCCGGCTCGACAACGGCGAAAGCTTGGATGACATTCTCGTGGAGGCATTCGCCCTCACCAGAGAGGCAGCCAAACGGGTCTTTGGGCAGCGCCACTACGACGTGCAGCTGATGGGCGGTGCGGCACTCCACTTCGGTTGGGTCGCCGAGATGAAGACCGGCGAAGGAAAGACGTTGGTCTCGACGCTTCCGGTGTACCTCAACGCGCTCGCCGGCCAGGGAGTTCATCAGATCACCGTCAACGAGTACCTTGCATCTCGCGACGCCGAGTGGATGGGATCGCTCCACAAATGGCTCGGTCTCACTGTTGGACTGGTTGTGCCAGGCATGCCGACCGGTCCCAACAAGAAGGCTCAATACGACGCCGACATCACCTACGGAACCAACAACGAGTTCGGATTCGACTACCTCCGCGACAACATGGCTCGAAACCAAGACGGCATGGTCCAACGGGGTCATCACTATGCCATCGTCGACGAAATCGACTCGATCCTCATCGACGAGGCGCGAACTCCGCTCATCATCAGCGGCAAGGTCAAGGGTGCGGCCGATCTGTACGACCGCTTCTCCCAGATCGCTGGTCGTCTGCGACGTGACGAGGACTACGAGGTCGACGAAGAGAAGCGGCTCGTTACCGTCACCGAAGAAGGAATCAACACCGTCGAGGCCGCTCTCGGAATCGAGAACTTGTACGACGGTGTCCAGGGTGATCTCGTCCACCATCTGAATCAGGCACTTCGGGCCAAGGAGCTGTTCAAACGCGACAAGGACTACCTGATCCAAGACGGTGAAGTGAAGATCGTCGACGAGTTCACCGGCCGGGTGCTCGAAGGCCGACGTTGGTCCGATGGTCTGCACCAGGCGGTCGAGTCCAAAGAGGGCGTTGCCATCAAGGACGAGCAACAGACCATGGCCACGGTCACCCTTCAGAACTACTTCCGGCTCTACGAGAAGTTGTCCGGCATGACCGGTACGGCTCAATCCGATGCGGCAGAACTCGAGACCACCTACGGCCTGCCGGTGGTGCCGATTCCCACCAACATGCCACTCATCCGGAAGGACGAACCTGACTACATCTACAAGAGCGAGGACGGCAAGTACCAGTCGATCGTGGCTGACGTGGAACAACGGGTGAAACTGGGACAGCCGATTCTGGTGGGTACGGCGTCGGTGGAGAAGTCGGAGAAGATCAGCCAACTCTTCGCCGAGCGTAGAATCGAACACGAGGTGCTGAACGCGAAGCAGCACTTCCGCGAAGCTGACATCGTGGCCCAGGCTGGGGCGCCCGGAGCGGTTACAGTCGCAACCAACATGGCCGGCCGCGGGGTCGACATCGTATTGGGCGGCAACCCCGAGAAACTCGCCGAGCGAGACACCCGGGCCGAGGGCTTCGAGCTGGGTACCGACGACGGCGACGCCTACTACCAGAAGCGACTGGATTACTGGTTGCCAATTTGCGCCGAGCGGCGCGAACAAGTCGAGGGTGCTGGCGGGCTGTACGTGCTCGCAACAGAACGACACGAGTCGCGGCGAATTGACAACCAGCTCCGAGGCCGTTCGGGTCGCCAGGGTGAACCGGGCGAGAGTCGCTTCTACCTGAGCCTCGAAGACGACCTGATGCGCATCTTCGCCAGCGGGGCCCTCAGCGGTGTGATGGATCGGGCTATGCCCGACGACGTGCCGATCGAATCCAAGATGGTGTCCAAGTCGGTCGAACGAGCTCAGACAACCGTCGAACAACGGAACGCCGAAACCCGCAAGAACGTCTTGAAGTATGACGAGGTCTTCAACCAGCAGCGGAAGATCATCTACGGCCGTCGACTACAACTGATGGACCAAGGTGACCTTCGAGACGACACACTCGAAGCGATCGAAACGACCGCCGAGGGACTGGTTTCCACTCATTGCGCCGAGAACCTCGACGACACGTGGGATCTCGAAGGGCTCATCGCCGACACCAAACAGTTCTGGCCCACTGAGTTGACCGAGGAAGATCTGCGTGACGCAGACGGACTTTCGGACCTGACCGAGCGGCTCACCGAAGACGGGATCGAGATCTACGAAGCTCGTGAAGCTGAGATGGGTCCGGAGATCATGCGTCAAGTGGAAAACCAGATCATGTTGCAGCTGATCGATCAGCGATGGCGTGAACATCTCACCGAAATGGATCAACTCCGGCAGGGCATCGGACTGCGGGCGATGGGTCAACGCGACCCGCTCACCGAGTTCCAGCGAGAAGGTTTCGACATGTTCGCCGGCATGATGGCGGCGCTGCAGAACGACTTTGTGCGCTACATCATGCACGTGCAGATGGTTCAGAAGCCGCCTCCGGAGGAGAGCAAAGCGCCCGAGGATGCTCCGTTCCCGCAGGCGCCGGCCGGCACGGTCGGAGGACCGAGCGCCGCCATTGGGGCCAAGGGCCTCAATGCCCCGGTTCCGACTGCGACCGACGTCCATGCCGAAAAGGCTGACGCCAGCACCGCCTCCAAACCAGCCCAGCCGCCCGAGGCGGAGCGAGTGAACAAGCCCAAGGTCAACGACGAGTGGGCGAACACCGGCCGAAACGAACCTTGTCCCTGTGGGAGCGGCAAGAAGTTCAAGAAGTGCCATGGGGCTGCATAGCTCGTGGCTGAAATAGATGATGTTCTCCTCGAGCTGCGTCGCGATCTTGAAGAGGCCGACGAGTACCTGAAAATCGAGCAGCTGAAGGCCCGGCTTCCACAGCTGGAAACCGAGATGGGTCGGCCCGATCTGTGGGACGATGCCGACCGGGCGCGCGAGGTGCAAACCGAGTTCACGTCGGTCAAGAGTGATCTGGATCTCTATGGAGATCTCGAAGGTCAGATCGACGACCTGGAGGCACTCGCCGAGTTGGCGGCAGAAGAAGGTGACGGCTCCCTCGACGAGGAGATCGCAGAACTCTCGCAAAGCCTGGTACATCGATTTGCCCAGCTCGAACTGCGGGCCCTGTTCACCGGTGAATACGACCAGGGCGACGCGATCTGTGAGATTCACAGCGGTGCAGGCGGGACCGACAGCCAGGACTGGGCCGAGATGTTGTACAAGATGTACGAGCGATGGGCGAAGAACAAAGGCTTCACGATCGAGGTGGATGACTGGCAGGAGGGGGCCGAAGCCGGAATCACCGCGGCCGGTTTCACGATTCGCGGCCGGTACGCCTATGGCCTGCTTCAGGCGGAAAGAGGCGTGCACCGGCTCGTTCGAATCTCACCCTTTGATCAGCAAGCTCGTCGCCACACGGCGTTTTCCAGCTTCTCGGTGTGGCCCGATGTTGAAGAGAGCGCCCAAACCATCGATATCCCCGACAAGGATCTCCGGGTTGACGTGTTCCGTTCATCCGGTGCTGGTGGTCAGCATGTGAACACAACGGACTCGGCGGTGCGCATCACCCACCTCCCGACCGGAACAGTCGTCTCCTCACAGGACGAGCGAAGCCAACACCAGAACCGTGAGACGTGCATGAAGAAGCTCACGGTGCGGTTGCTCGAACTGGAACGGCAGAAACGGGAAGACGAACTGGCTGCTGAGGCCGGTGAGTCCAAGAGCACCGAGTGGGGGAGTCAGATCCGAAGCTACGTCCTCCAACCCTATGAGCAGGTAAAGGACGAACGGAGCGGCTTCACCTCAGGCAATCCCAAAGGAGTACTCGACGGCGACGTCGAGCCGTTCATGGAAGCCTGGCTCCGCTGGAGAAGGCACTAAAACTCCCTCCGGGGGCCCTTTCGCTCGCCTTCGGGCCTTCCTGTTCGCCTTCTCACTCGGCGCTGGCGCGCCTCGTTTGACGAACCGGCCCTTCGGGTCGCCCGGGAGAAGGGTCCGTTTGCTCGTACCTCGCACCCGAATCTCCCTCCGGGGGCCCTTTCGCTCGCCTGCGGGCCTTCCTGTTCGTCTTCTCACTCGGCGCTGGCGCGCCTCGTTAGACGAACCGGCCCTTCGGGTCGCCCGGGAGAGGGAGTGTCAGCTCGTACCTCGCATGCCACTGATATTCCCTCCGGCGGCGAGTTCGGCGCGCAGC
>JBLYYW010000024.1:0-2594 GCA_048550155.1 Acidimicrobiales bacterium
GCGCTGATGCCGTCCCGCCACTCGTGGGCGATTCGGGTGCGTTCCTGCTCGGTCAGGCCGACGTCGCCGAACGGGCCGAAGTAGCCGACCGGACTGCCGGCGTGGCACAGCACCATGGGCACCTCTGGATTGTGGGCGGCGAGGTCGGCCACGTCGTCAAGCTGTCCGCTGTAGCACCAGGCGTCATAGGACAGTCCGTGCTCGGCCAGCTGGTCGAACCCGACCCTGAAGGCGGGGGTACGACTGACCGCCGCGTCTTCGGCGAAGTCCATCACCCCAGCCGAGGGGTGCCACGAGAGCATGTGGCGAATGCCCCGAAACCGGGTGCTGGCGGCACTGTGCGCCTCGAGCACAGGACTCACATCAGCTCCGAGGGTCAGGTCGGCGTGACCCACGATGGCAGCGGGACCATCATCGAGGGCATCGAGCCACGCGGTTTCACCGACCGAATCAAGCGGCTTCTTGTCCTTCCAACCGGCCTGAATATGCACGTAGCGGTTGACGTTCGATGAGCGAGAATCGGCCCGGTAGTGAGACGGCAGGTAGTCACCCAGCAGATCGGTACGCCGGCCGAAGAATGACATCGCCTCGCTCGGCATCAGCTTGGAGGCCATGAACCGCAGGACCTGTTCGTTCCATCCGAACAACCGGCCCAGCGGCTGCATCCGCCGCGGAGTCCCCTTCAAGTCGAACAGATGAATGTGGGGATCGACGACATCATCACACGGCAGCTCGGCTTCAACATCCCCATCCATGACGTCACCGTAGCGAGCCGGTGTGGGCTGGTCTCAGCCGGATGTGCCGACCCGCCTGGAGATCAGCTTCGAATCAGCGTGAAGAAGGCGCGGACGTCGTCGACGAACAACTCGGGTTGTTCGAGCGCAGCGAAGTGGCCACCGCGAGGCATTTGGGTCCAGCGCCGGATGTCGGTGTAGATGGGCTCGACCCACTCCCGGGCCGTCGGCAAGATCTCACCCGGGAAGGCGGCAACCCCGGTCGGCACCTCGATGGTGCCTGGCCGATAGTTCCCGAAGCTCTCCCAATACAGACGGGCCGACGAGGTGGCGGCAGCGGTGCACCAGTACACCATCACGTTGTCGAGCAGGCGGTCGCGATCGATGGAGTCCAAGGCACCGCTCTCGGTTCCGGTCCAGAAGTGGAACTTCTCGAGGATCCAGGCCAGCTGACCAACGGGCGAGTCGGTGAGCCCGTAGCCAAGGGTCTGCGGTCGAGTCCGTTGCTGGGTCGAGTATCCGGAATCCCACTTGTCGTAGTAGGAGCGAGCAGCGATGGCCTTCCTCGCCTCTTCAGAAGGCGCAGCGGTCGGGTCGGGACCTCCGCCGATTACCAGATTCAGATGGATCCCGATGCAACGATCGGGATGACGTTCGGCCAGCGCCGAGGCAACGACCCCGCCCCAATCCCCACCCTGTGCCCCAAAGCGCGCATACCCCAGACCGACCATGAGCTCGGCCCATACGTCGGCGATCTTCTGCACTCCCCACCCGACCTCGGTGGGTTTGCCGCTGAAGCCGTAGCCGGGCAGCGAAGGGCACACCACGTGGAAGGCATCCTCGGCTCGTCCGCCGTGCGCCACCGGATCAACGAGCGGCCCGATCACATCCAGGAACTCGAGCACCGAGCCGGGCCAGCCGTGGGTGATCACGAGCGGAGTGGCCTCCGGATGAGGCGACCGTTGATGAATGAAGTGGATGTCGACGCCATGGATCGCGGCCATGAAATGATCCAGCCGGTTGAGCTCGGCCTCCCGGGTTCGCCAGTCGTAGCCGTGCCGCCAATGGTCGGCGAACCTCTGCACCACCGAAAGCGGGGTGCCCTGACTCCAGTCGTCGACCATTTCGGCATCGGGCCAGCGGGTCCGATCCAGGCGCTCATGCAGGTCGGCCAACACCTCGTCGGTCACGTCGATCACGTAGGGACGCACGTCCAGTCCGCCGCTCATGGGGCAGCGATCACGGCATCGGCGAACGTGTCCATAGCGATTGTGTAGCTGGGGTCGAGCACAGCCGCCAAAGCCTGCCTCCATGGGCATACTGAGGCATGACGAACGAGCGGGCCGGGCAGCCGGCATCGACCAGTGATCTCATCGACGTCTCACACGTTGTGTCGGCGTACTACACCGGGCGACCCGACCCGGACGACCCGGGCCAGCGGGTCGCATTCGGCACGTCGGGGCACCGCGGGTCGAGCCTCGATGGCTCGTTCAACGAACCCCACATCGCCGCGACCACCCAGGCGATCTGTGAATACCGGGCTAGCCAGGGCATCGACGGTCCACTGTTCCTCGGCCGCGACACCCACGCCCTGTCCGAACCGGCATGGGCGACTGCAATGGAAGTGCTTGCTGCCAACCGCGTAGACGTGCTGATCGACGTCGACGACCGGTACACGCCAACCCCGGCGCTCTCGCATGCGATCCTGCGCCACAACGCCGGACACAGCACCTCGGGACTGGCCGACGGGATCGTCGTCACCCCCTCCCACAACCCACCCCGCGACGGTGGCTTCAAGTACAATCCGCCCCACGGCGGTCCTGCCGATACCGACGCCACGGGGTGGATCGCCGATCGAGC
>JBLYYW010000025.1:0-9240 GCA_048550155.1 Acidimicrobiales bacterium
CCCGCCGGAGACCATCGAGGTCGACATCCTCGGGTGGCAGTTCCCAGTGATCGACGCCTATGTCGAGGAACTCAAGGACTGTGAAGAAGGCAACTACGAGTTCAACGTTCAGTTCCAGGGGTCCACAGATGCCCAGGCTGCCGCACTCGACGACATCGCCACCGGCAACCCCAGCTTCGAGATCTATCAGGGCTCGAACTCGGCGCTGGTCAAGTACGCCAACGCCGACGGCCTGCTTCCGCTGAACGACCTGATCGACAAGTACAGCGATCAGTTTGCCCTCGACGAGATCGACCAGACCTACTGGGACCTCGTGACCGTCGACGGAAACATCTATGGCGTCCCGGTCGTGTCGAACACGATGCACGTGTTCTACAACGAACCAGCCCTCGAAGAACTCGGGCTCACCGTTCCGACCACGTTCGACGAAGCGATCGCGATGTGCTCGGATCTGCAAGCAGCCGGCAAGCCGGGCTTCGTGCTGATGAACCAGGCCGGCTGGGCCTGGCAGATCGAGTTCGACAACGTTCTCGGTGCCCTTGGAGGTCCGACCAACATTGACCCCGAAACCGGTCAGCCCAACTTCACCACCGACAATGCGGTGAAGGCTGCGACCATCCTGAAGGACATGTACGACAACTGCGCCGATCCCGATGGCGCCGAGTACGGCACCACCGATATCGCAGCCGACTTCCAGACCGGCCGCTACATCGTTGGTCAGACCTGGGCTTCTCGTGCGATCGAGATGGACGACCCCAACGTCTCCACCGAACTCGACAATGTGAAGTTCGCTCCGGCGCTGAGCACCGGAGGCGGCGCCCTCGCTGCTCCCGCCTACATCGATGGATGGGGCATCGCCGCAGACACCAGCACCGACACCGAGGCTCTGTTCCTGGCGATAATGGCTGCCGGCGATCGTGAGAGCCAGCTTGCCGCGGCAGAGTTCAGCTCTGTCACCCGAGCCGGAGTCTCCAACCCGGACGGCCCACGCAACGCCGACGCAGTGGCTGAGAGCTACATCAACGGCCGCGGCGCCGACCTCACCCATCCGGCTGCCGGGCTTGCCCGCACCGCCTTGGGTGACGCCTTGATCAAGATCAGTGCCGAGGGTGCCGACCCCGCCACTGTTCTGGCCGAGGCTGAGGCCGAGTACCTGAAGGAAGCCGGAGACCAAGGCCTCCTCTAAGCACTACGGCACTTGAGGGTCTGACCCTGCCGAGGCGGGGTCAGACCCTCGACAGCAATCTGAAATACACAAGGGGGAACAGATGAAACGAAAAACGTTCTGGGGCTTTGCAGGGCCCAGCGTCGTGGTGATGACCGTATTAATGGTGTTTCCCCTCGCAACCACGATCTACTTGAGCTTCTTCCGGGTCCTGCCCAGCAACCGGTACAGCTTGAGCGCCTGCGATGATCTCGGCGGAAGCTGCTACGTCGGGTGGAAGAACTACGGCGACGTCTTCAACGACGACGAGTTCTGGACCGCTCTCTGGTTCACGCTCAAATTCGTTGCCGTCACGGTCCCGATCCAGACCGTGTTCGGTCTGGCCGTGGCGCTGCTGCTTGATCGGGTGCGACGCGGTCGAGCGTTCTATATGGCGGCGTTGCTCATGCCCTTCATCGTGACGCCGGTGGTCGGGAGCCTCTTGGTGAAAGACCTCTTCGCCCGTACCGGTCTGATCTCCAAGGTCACGACGTGGATCACCTCGGACCCCGAAGCAACATTCCAGCTGACAAACGGAAACGTGAATTGGATCATCTTCCTCCAGTCGATCTGGCACGTGATGCCGTTCGCGTTCATCTCCCTGTTCGCCGGGCTCCAATCGCTGCCCGAGGAACGCATGGAGGCCGCTTCGATCGACGGTGCGGGATTCTGGCGGGCCCTCTGGCACGTGAAGATTCCACATCTCAGAGCGATCTTCATGTTCATCCTGATGATCTCGCTGATGGATGCCTACCGCGTCTACGACAGCGTGTTCATCTTCGCCACCGAACGGTTCGCCTCCAGCCGATCTCTACAGATGTACACGATCGAGGTTGCGACCGACGTCGGTCGAGTGGGCCGAGGTAACGCACTCTCTGTGCTCACGGTCCTCGGGGTGTTCGTGATCCTGCTGCCCTTCCTCTACATCAGCTACAAAGACCAATTGGCGGAACGAACATGAACACTGACCGTTGGTACCAACGTTACGGCACTCATGCCCTCCTGTGGATACTGGTGATCTGGAGCGTGATGCCATTCATGTGGGCGTTGCAGAACTCCATCAAGTTCGTGAAGGATGTGCGACTCAATGTCTTGTGGGGATACGAACCCACCGGAATCGCCTACAACGGGTTCTGGTTCGAAGACGAAGACCTCAACATGTGGCACCCGCTCCTGGTCGTGTTGGCATTCGGTGCCGTCGCTGCCGTTCTGGGACAGCTCGGAAAACGGGCTGGTGCATCCAGCAAGTATTTCTATGGCGCGGTGATTCTCGTGCTCGGCTTCGGCGTGTGGCTCTTTCCGCAACTCTTTGAAACCAGCCGGTCCTACGAGTACTTCGTGAACAGCATGATCGTCACCGTTCTCACTGTGGTGATCTCCATCAGCATCGGGTTGTTGGCTGGTTATGGGCTCGCACGGTACACGGGGATCTCCGGGGCGGTGATCCTCATCGTTGCACTTGGATTCCGAGCTCTGCCTCGAAGCGCGTTCGTACTTCCCTACTTCTTCACCGCCAACCGGCTCGGCATCTTGGATTCCAGGCTCGTTCTGGTCTTGGCATTGGTCGCGGTCAACCAGCCGTTCACGATCTGGATGCTGCGGAGCTTTTTCATGGACGTGCCCAAGAGCCTCGAGGAAGCAGCCATGATCGACGGCGCCAGCCGGCTGCAGGCATTTCGCAAGGTGATCATCCCGATCATGTGGCCCGGCATCATCGCAACGTCGCTGTTCACCCTGCTCCTGGCGTACAACGAGTTCCTGTTCGTCAGAGTCCTCGCCGTGACCAACTACACGCTTCCCGTCGGCATCAGTGCTGCAACCGCAGCCGAGGGCCCGCAGATCTTCAACGAGATCCCAGCCGCCTCCGTCTCGATCACCTTGCCGATCATCATCGTCATCATCCTGTTCCAGAAGCACCTGGTGAAGGGCCTAGGAGCGGGCGCAGTGAAAGGCTGAGCCAGCGACAGAGCCATCCCATCCCCGACAGAAACGAGAACAACCCCATCCCCATGGACACCACCCCGCACATTCAGATCGCCAAAGACCTCGTCCGGGCCTACTACAACGATTTCGACGGTGCGTCAGATTCTGATCTGGTCTCTGCCCTTTCGAAATACGTGGCGCCCGACTATCGCTGGAGAGGAGTGCATCCCTTCGGTGAGGTCCGCGGAGCCCAGGGTGTCATCGATGAGTTTTGGCTCCCGCTGCGGGATTCATTCGCCAAGCTCCAGCGCCGCCCCGATGTCTTCATGGCGGGGATCAACGATTCGCACCTGGATGAATCGAGCGAAGGAGTGTGGGTGTGCTCGATGGGCCATCTCATGGGCCTGTTCGACAAACCGTGGCTCCATATCCCGCCGACGTATCGGATGACATTCCATCGTTACGCCGAATTCCACCACGTCATCGATGGCCATATTGCCGAGTCGGCCTTGTTCATCGACATCATCAGCATCATGGATCAAGCCGGCGTTTTCCCGCTCCCTCCTCAGACCGGAGCGGCCTTCGTGCACCCCGGACCCAGGACCCACGACGGCTTGCTGTTCGAGGCTCAGGATCCCCTCGAGAGTGAGCTGACCATGGATCTTGTGAACGAGATGATCGCCGACCTCACGGCCCACAACATCAGCTCGATCGAGACAGGCGAAAGCTACTGCCCACCCGAGGTGCTCCAGCGAACATGGCACGACGACATGATCTGGTACGGGCCGAGCGGAATCGGCGCGAGCTATACGATCGATCGCTACCAGCATCAACACCAGATGCCGTTTCGACTCAACCTCACCGACAAGATCTTCAATGGCCACGTGGCACGATTCGCAGACGGCAACTATGCCGGTTTTTTCGGTTGGGCCAATCTGACCAACACCCCAACGGGTGGGTTCTTGGGTCTGCCAGGCCACAATGCGCCGGCCGACATGCGGGTGGTCGACGTGTACCGGCGCGACGGCGACAAGCTGGCTGAGAACTGGGTGTTCATCGACATCCTGTATTGGCTCGAACAACAGGGACTCGATGTGCTGCGACGAATGCGTCAGCTCCACAACGTTGAAGGGTTCGAACGAGGTACCGACCCAGGAGAGGGACTCGATGGCTAAGGGATCGAGACCCGAGCAAGGGGTGCTCACCAAAAATGCGGATCTCTCCAAGACCGAGGAGACCAGAGCCGTCATCGAGGGCATGGTCGACGGCCTGAACGATCATCGCATCGGCGACATCGGCGAATTCTTTGCGGAGGGATTCCGGTGGATGGGCAATGCCGGCTGTGGCACCAAGCACGGCCTTGCCGAGTTCCAGAACAACTGGCAGAAACCCTTCCAGGCGGCGTTCTCGGACAAGGTCTGTGTCGACGAAGCGCGTATCTACATGGGCGAGTGGGCCGCCGCCTTCGGCCGACAGGAGGCCGTCCACAGCGGCGAATTTCTGGGGGTCGAGCCCACCGGCAAGCGGATCGAAATCCGGTACATGGATTTCTGGAAGGTGGTCGACGGCAAGATCCAGGACAACTGGGTGATGGTCGACTTCCCCCATGTACTCGCCCAGCTCGGCGTCGACGTGTTCAACGGCGAAGGTTGGGAAGCATTCGATCGGGGCGAGAAGGACCCTCCCACCCCTTGACTCTCACATCGGAGAACGAAGAGTGAAAACCAGCAACGACCGAATCCTCACCACCCACGTTGGCTCGCTGCCACGTTCTGAAGCGGTGACCAAGGGTGTCTTCGCCATCGAAGCGGACGAGCCGCTTGACCTGGATGCCCACCGGGCCGAAATTGCACGAGCAGTCGACGACGTGGTCAGCCGCCAAGTTGAGGTCGGAATCGACGTTGTGAGTGACGGGGAGATGAGCAAGCTCAGCTACGCCACCTACATCAAGGACCGGATCACCGGCTTCGATGGCGACAGTCCTCGGCGGGCGCCAGCCGATCTCGAAGCTCATCCCAGTTTCCTGGAGCGGATGGCGAAGACCGGCGGCACCCCCACCTACAAGCGTCCCCAGTGCGTCGGTCCGATCGAAGTAAAGGACATGGGGCCGTGCGAAGAAGACATCGCCAATCTGCACGCTGCCACCGCGAAGCACAAGCCAACCGAGTCGTTCATGAATGCGGCATCGCCCGGAGTGATCGCGTTGTTCCAGCCCAACGTGCACTATCCGGACCACAGGAGCTACCTCTTCGCTCTCGCCGATGCGATGCGGGCCGAATACGAGGCGATCGCCGGAGCGGGGATCGTCCTACAGCTCGACTCGCCTGACCTCGGACTCGGTCGACACATGATGTTCAAGGACAAGTCCGACGCCGAGTACGAAGAGCTCGCCAACCTACACGTCGAGGCGCTGAATCACGCCGTCCAGAACATCCCTGCCGACATGATGCGGCTACATATCTGTTGGGGCAACTATGAGGGCCCGCACACCCACGATGCGCCAATGGATCAAGTGTTGCCGATCGCATTGAAGGCCAAACCCCAGGCGCTGCTGTTCGAGTCGTCGAACCCACGGCATGCGCACGAGTGGACCGTGTTTGCCGACGCCGACATCCCCGATGACAAGGTTCTGATCCCTGGCGTAATCGACAGCACCACCCACTTCGTGGAACATCCCGAACTGGTCGCCCAACGGCTGCGCACCTTCGTCGACATCGTTGGCCGGGAGCGGGTGATGGCTGGCAGTGACTGCGGCTTCTCCACCTTCGCTGGCTACGCCGGGATCGACCCCGAGATCGCGTATCTCAAACTGGGAGCAATGGCCCAAGGCGCAGCTCTCGTATGACCGAGTCATTGAACCAGCAGAACAAGGCTGCGGTTCTAGAGATGTGGGGTGCGCTTGACGGGTCCGGACATGGTCCCCGCACCGTGCACCCCGAGGTGAGGTTCTATGGGCATGAGCCGGTCGGCGAACTCGTCGGATTCCGATCTTTCATCGATGAGTTCTGGGCCCCACTGCGGCGTTCGATCGGCGGTCAGGTGGCCGAACGGGGCTTCGGCGGGGACTTCGAACGTGAAACCCATCTCTTCTTTGCCGGCCAATCCAACGGTCAGCGAGATGGCAACATCGCAAACGACGGTCACCATTGGGTAACCGGAACCGGGATCTTTCATGGCACCTTCACCTACGACTACCTGGGGATCCCTGCCACCAACGAGCCGGTCACGGTTCGCTGGGGTGAGTTCTGCCGACTCATCGACGGCGTGGTCGTCGAGATCTACTTCATGATCGACATGATCGACCTCATGCAGCAGGCAGGGTGTAATCCACTCCCGCCGAGCCGCGGGATTGATGGGTTGTACCCGCCGCCACGTGCCGGCGACGGGAACCTGGTTGAACCCTCCGACCCGGAGATCACCGACTACAGCCTCGACCACATACGTCGGTTCATCTTCGATGGCCTGAACGCCTACGACGAGACCGACCTCACCAGTATGGGAATGGCCGATTGGTTCGACTCCGAGGTGCAGTGGTACGGGCCAGGGGGCATCGGCGGGTGCCTGAGCTTCAAACAGTTCGAAGACCTCCACCAGAAGCCATGGCTCGTCGCGTTTCCCGACCGCCAGGTCCAAGACCTCACGGCCCTCTTTGCCGAAGGGGTGTACAGCGGGGCTCCCGGTTGGGCCGGAGTACTCGCCACCCACGAGGGGTCATACCTGGGCGTCGATGCCACAGGACGATCCCTCAAGATCAACGGCCTCGATTGGTGGAAGCGCGACGGCGAGCGCTACATCGAGAACTGGGTGTTCGTCGACATGATCCATTTGTTCTCCCAGATGGGAGTAGATCTCCTGGCCGCCGTTCAGAATTCGAGGTAGACCTCGTACTCGTCCTGGTCGGCTGCCACCCATCGATCGATTCCGGGGATGCCGGTGAGATCGGTTTCGATCACGCCGTCGGCCACCTCGGTGTTGAGCGTGATCAGTGGCGGCGCCGGCCATGGGCTGGATCGGTCGATCACGACGAGGCCTTCGATGTGGCCACGGGCGGCGGCCCAGTCCCATACCGTATGATCGATCGCTGCTACGTCGGCGCGGCGCTGCTTGACCGCTTCGATCGACGTGAGATGAGAGCCGGTCTCGACCTCACTTCCGAACATGTCGATCGAGCGACGATGGGTTCGGAGGTGCTCGGCCAATGCGTCATATCCCGACCATGACCCGTAGTCGTTGACGGCCAATACCGCCCCGGCCGCGTCGGCCAACGACGCGAACCCACTGGTTTGCCGAGCGACGATGATCGATTGGTAGACAGGCCGCTTCCAACCTTCGAACACCGGTGCAGCTCCCACTGCACCGGCGAGGTCGCCGCTCCGGATCAGCCGCATACCCAGCAACCCGCATACCCAGACCCCGTCGAATTTGCCGCTCGTCGCTCCCTGCAGCCGTTCATCCCACGACAGCGATGGATCGAACGTCGCACCGAGCCGGTCACACGTTGCGCTCAGGATCTCGTCTGCGTTCTGGGCCAACAGTGTGGTGAAGATCACAGCTACGCCACGTTTCCGGTGATCGTGGTTCCGAGCGATGCCGGTGCGACGCTTGGTGAGGTGAGCACACGGATCGCTTGCCATGTAGGAGTCACGTCGTAGTCCCAGTACTTGGTCGTTTCGATCTCCACGTGCCCGGTGCCCGTGACCCCGCCGCGAATACATCCGTTGTGAATTCGAACGCTGTGGTAGACGTTGGGCGCAACATGGTCAACGGCATACTTGTGGGTCGCACTACCCCGCCACGCCTCACGGTCATCGGGTTCTGCGTGCACCACCAGATTCGCCCAGTGGTGATCGACCAATTCGACCGAGCTGTAACTCATGATCCCGGGATAGCTGCGAAACTCGTTGAGAAGATCGACCTCGACTCCGTCGAGGCTCACGACGTCCGCGTCGGTGCGGCGATCTCCAAAGAAGCCGACGATGTTGACAACCGGGGCCGCCAGCAACGCACGCGGATCACACATGACCACACGACGCTGGAGCCCATGGACCTCCCAGCTGAGCACCTGATGGGGCTCGATTGAGATCTCGCCTTTGCGGCACCTGCGCATCAGAGAACGTAGGTCCTGGAGCAGGTACGCGAGCAGGGCGTGATCACTGGCATAGTTCGCCGGATCGGCGCACGGATGGCCGAGCGGATTCTCTTCAGGTCCAAGACGTTCGGGCTGCAATCGGCCTCACTTTCGAATCAGCAGGAAACAAGAGCACTGTGCGCACACTGTCTGCACTGAGAGGATTGTCTGCACTGAGAGAAGTGTGCCACAGGGTCCTAGGTCCCCTCAGTGATCCGGCCATCCGAGGACTCGATCGAGATAGGCGTTGCGGAACGTACCTTTCGGGTCGGCCGAGTTCCTGACCTGCTGAAACGAGTCCCATTCGGGATATCGGCTCCGGAGTGTGTCGGCGTCGTGGTAGTGGAGCTTTCCCCAATGAGGACGTCCGTTCAGCCCATCCATGATCGCTGCAACTGCACGGAAGTACCGCTCGTAGTCCATCCCTCGATACTGATGCACGGCGATCCATCCCGAGTCGCGGTCATATGCGGTAGACAGCGGGATGTCGTCGGCGGCCGAGACGCGAACTTCGATGGGAAACAGAGGTGGGTCATCGATCGTTTCGATGAGCGCCCGCAGTTGAGTTACGGCCTCGGGAACTGCATTGACGGGGATTCCGTATTCCATCTCGACGAAGCGAACCAGGCGGGGGCTGGCGAAGATTCGATAGCTCTTGTCGATCGTATGGCTCGAACCGGCGACCGCTTCCACGAAATCCCTGATGCGAGTCCGCTGGGCCGGGAACCGCTTGGCTGCCTGTAACGCCAGCTCGAATGCTCGGTTCTCGAGCACGTACTTGTTGAATCGGTGGACCAGCCTCGATGGTGGGCGGGGTTCCATCGAAGTGGCGGTGTTGCGTTTGACCAGCGCCCGATCGCTGCCGGGAAACCAGAAGAACTCGGCGTGGCGGGCATCGTTGACGAAATCGGAGAACCCTCCGACGAGGCCCGAGAGAGGTTCCACCGTCTCATGGGCTTCCAGGGTGAAGGCCGGCACCGTGTGA
>JBLYYW010000026.1:0-19072 GCA_048550155.1 Acidimicrobiales bacterium
CGCAGATGTTCCGCTGACACCATACGGACCTCCCGAAAGCCACGGAGCATTGCGACCGTTTCTCAACATGCAATAGACTTGGGGCAATGGTGGCGGAACAACTGGACCCTGACCTAAAGGCGTCCCTACACGACGGGTTTCCTTGGTACGACTCCGACTGGCTCGCAGCCTACGTAGCGGCGAAGCAGATACTGCGGCGAACCAACCCGCAGAAGCTGGCCGAGTTCGAAGAAGCCATGGCCGTGCTCCAGATCGATCCCTCGTTCACGCCCACCCTGATCGACCCGCTCTACGACGAAGCCACACTGCACTTCATCCGCACGGCGATCGATCACTACAGAGCCGACCTTCTCGAGACCCACGAGCTCTCCGGTTTCGGTAGACACGTCGTTCACGATCATCCGGTCTTCCTGAAGCTTCAGGCCGAGGTTCTCGCCCAAGTGGAACAGATCGTCGACGAACCGCTGTCACTCAGTTACAACTTCCTCAGCCTCTATCGGAACTCAGCACGGTGCCCGGTTCACATGGACGCTCCGGAAGCGAAATGGACGCTGGACATCTGTATTGACCAGTCAGCCGAATGGCCGATCTACTTCAGCGACGTGCAACCGTGGCCCGAGGACTGGCAGCCTCCACAGAAGGGCGACTGGCAGCAGGACATCATTTCCAGGCACGAGTTCACGCCGCATACGATGACTCCGGGTCAAGCTCTCATTTTTGGCGGTAGCAGTCAGTGGCACTACCGCGATCCGATGCCTCAGGTCACCGATGAGGACTTCTGCACGCTCCTGTTCTTCCATTTCGTACCACGTGAAGCCGCCGACTACATCGACGTCCAGAACTGGCCGGCGTACTTCGGTGTCCCGGAATTGGCGGCTCTGCTCTAGTTGTCAGCGTGCCGCAGTCCAATGGTCTTGCACTGTGAGAACGTTCAGCTCGAGGCCGGGTATGGAAGCCAGGTTCCGGTGCTGAAGTCGTGGAGTTTGCAGATCCGGACCGCAGCCAGATAGTTCGACGGGCTCAGTCGTTTCTCCTCGACATCCTCGGGGAAGTGTTCCTCGATGGCCTCGGCCGCCTCTTGGAGCCGGTAGCACGGGATACGCATGTCAACATGGTGAGGCAGGTGCACCATGATCCAATGGAAGAACAACTCCATTCCGGGTGGTCCTCGGAAGACGGTCGTGCCTTCCACCTGACCCCGGTAGCGGTTCCACTCGCGGCGTGGCCACCAACGAATATCGGGGTGGATGTGGTGCACATGCACGACCCATCCGATGGTTTGACAGAAAATCGCGAATGGGATGAGGACTGCCTTTATCCACGTCCAAACCCCCGGGCCACCCTGAAAGCCGACCGCTGCCACCAGTGTTCCCAGGGCGAACAGACCGACGAACAGTTGGTCACGGCGCATGACCTTGGCCCAGCGAGGCGGTGGGGTGAAGCGGATCATCTTGTTCCACCACACGTTCCGTCCGTAGTACAGGCCTGAACCCACCGGCCCCCATTCGATTCGGTGCCGCAACCGCCCGAAACGACCCAGCGACAGGTATTCCTCGGTGGTGAGGGGGTGCCATACGAAGTCCATTCCCTGTTTGAGGGTGTGGCCGTGGTGCACTCGGTTGTGTCCGAAGATCCAGATTTCGGTGGCATGAAGCGACGGGAGCATCGTGAGCCGGCCCGTGATGGCGTTGGCCCGCTTGGAGTCGAACAGTGCGTCGTGGGCGGCATCGTGGCCAAGCACGAAGAGCCCGGACACGGCGAGTCCGCTGAGGATCCACAGCGGAATCAGCAGGAGCGGGTTGTTCGTTGCGATGAGGCCGGCAGTGGCGAGCGCGTACACGGCGACATCGCGAACGATCAGGGACACCCCTCGCCACGTTGACCGCTCATAACAGTGGGCGGGAATGATGTCGTGGACCTGTTTGAGGCCCGTGGGCTTGGCCGGAGATGAGAAGTCAACAACCACGTCAGGCGAAGGCTGATCGGTTCCTGGCTCAGAGCTGGCATTGGATGGAGTTGTGTCGGGTGGGGGCGTTGGCTCGCCGAAGGTGGCAGTCACTGTGCTGAGGCGGCTCGGCCTAGTGTTCTTCTTGGTTCAGGCCCCAGAGCACGCCCCCAACCAGGAAGCCGAAGCCACCTCCCAGCCAGAATGCGCAGAACAACGCAAGACCGATCGTTGGAACGATCTCTTCGATGATGGGGTAGATGACCGCCGCAGCAAAGGCCATCGTCACCGCAATTGCGGCTGTCATGGTCCTCGCCTGGATCGCCCAGAAACCGACTTCCTCTTCGTTGTGGTGATCAGCGGAGGTGGTCAGATCTGGCGCGGGGACGGCAAGGGCTGCATTCATAGCTTCGACTCTGCCCGCCGAGACCACCCTTGGGAAGGGACCAAAGTCCTGCGCCCCGGTCGATTAACGAGACCCTGGACCGGTGGGAACTCAGCGACGTTCCACTGGAACTATCAACGCGACGCGGCCTGCGGAGGCAAAGACGAGTTCGACTTCGACCTGATCGCCGTCGGTCAATGAATCCGAGAGACCCAGACACATTCCATGGAGCCCCAGTGGCTCGAGCACCAACGTCTCGCCCGACCCCACCGGAAGGCCTCCCTCGTCGATCGCCGTCATCGACGCCACGCCCGACTCAGTCACTGTCCGATGAAGTGCAAACGACTCACAACTCGGTGATTCGATGGCGATCAGTGAATCTGGGGCCGAGGAGACGTTCTCGATCAGCGTGTACAGCGCAGCCGTGTTCGCAAACGGCGGGGGTGTGCGGATCCACGGATCTCTGACCATCACGCCGATCGCCTCCTTGCCTGACCCGTCGCTGGCACAGCTGAGACCGATCAACACTGCACCAAGGGCCAGCGGCGCCCTTCGGAGCATCATCCCAAGAGCTGAGAGATGTCGGCCGCCAATTGCTCTGACGTGACCTCGGGAGACCACAGAATCCGCAGGACGCCGTCGGGATCGATGCCCATCAGGCTGGCGGTGTGGTCGACGGTGTAGTCCTCTCCTTCGCCGAACTGATAGAAGATGCCGTACTGGCTTGCCACCCTGTCGACGTCGTCAACGGCCCCGGTTGCGCCCATGAATCGGGGGTGGAAGAAGCTGGTGTAGGTCCCCAGATACTCCAGGCTGTCACGTTCGGGATCAACCGAGACCATGAGCAGCTGGGTGCGATCCTGGTCGTCCTCGTCGAGAGACTCCACGGCCTTGGCTGCGGTTGAAAGGGTTGTCGGGCAGATGTCGGGACAGTTGGCATAGCCGAAATAGACCAGTACTAACTCACCGTCGAAGGTTGCCAGATCAACCGGTTCACCGTTGCTGAGGGTCAACCCGCTCATACTTGGAGCCGGCGTGTCCCCTTGGAGCACGGTTCCGGCATACAGGTGGGGGCGAAAGGTGCGGAGTGCGAAGATCCCGAGTGCGATGCCGACCACGATGGCACCCAGCAGAAGCGCGAGCTGGCGAGCGCGCGTTCGGCGGCGTGACGGACTGGGTGTCGGGGTCATCAGCCCCCGGTCATCGGATGCGCTCGAGGGAACGGTCGGTGCTGTCATCGTGAGGTTCCGGTCATGGGTAGCAGAGGAACAAATGGGCGGCTTCGTAGGCGAGGGCCGTGGCGCCGTTCGCATTGCGGATCTCTTCTGCCAGGATGGCCACATGGCGGGAGAGCTTCTCGCCATCGTTTGCAGTGGTGCTGTATCGATAGTCACCGCGGACCACGCCGTTTCCATCGACGAGGACGAAACTCGGGTCGTAGCTGATCTCGTCGGTATCGATGGTCTCGAAGTACCGCTGGAATCCGGTGCCAACGGTTCGGCGGATATCGGCCTCGTCGTCGGATCCAACCCAACGCCATTCCTCGCCATCTGCTCCGGCACGCGCGGCCGCCTCTGCGAGCTGTGGGGGAGCGGTTGGGTCGAGGGCGATGGTGACCATCGAGAATTGGGCTGAGCCGAGGTCGACATCGGCTCGAATCCGGGTTTGCACGTCGAGCATGGTGGCGTTGAGTTTCTGGCACTCTGCATCGCAGGATGTGGGCGCGAACGAATAGAGGGTCACAGATCCGCGAGCAGACTCACTGTTGAAGAACTCGCCGTTCTGGTCGGTGAGTGCGAAGCCGGGAGCAAGTCGCAGACGCGGCAACACCTGAATGGGCTCGAAGATGGCGAAGGACATCGCAGCGATGATGATCACCGTCATGGTGGCGAAGAGTGCCTTCAGCCACCGTGGGAAGTGGAACTGCTCGGACCCATTAGGATCACCAGCGTGAAGCGAGCGTGGTGGATCGTCGGTGTTGTCCTGTTCCTGGTTTTCCTCTACTTCACCGCTCTGCCCGGCGATCTCGCGGTCGGTCGTGAGGACCCGACCGGTCTCGCCGGCACCTATACCGTCAACGGTGTTGATCCCACCGGTCGCGAGTATTCGGGGACGGTCGTGATCACCAGTACTGGCCAGGACTCCTATGTGCTGGAGTGGATCATCACCGGTTCGATCGTCAGCGGGGTCGGTACCCAGTCCGGAAACGAGTTGTCCGTCCGGTGGGAGACCACTGCGGCTGTCGCCAACGGAACCGGACTGGCCACGTATGAGATCCGATCCGACGGATCCATGATCGGCACCCGCGTCGTCGACGGCCTCGAGGGGTTCGGAACCGAGGAGATCTTCCCCGAAGCCTGATCCGGCTGGGCTGGGGCTCATCGCTCCTCCTCGGTAAGGGTCAGTAGGTATGTCACGAGAGCATTGAGTTCCTGCTCACTGAGACGGTCGAGATAGATCGGCAGCATCTGGCCGCTCGGCCACCCCTCAACAATGTACTGATCGGGCAACAGGATTGACTGTCGCAAGTACAGCTCAGCCGACAAGCCCTCCACCAGACCATCGGCCCTGGATGCCACGCCATACAGACTCGGCCCCACTCCGTCGTCGCCGGCCTCGACTGAATGACACACCTGGCACCCGATTTCGCGTGCGGTGAAGACCTCGCGCCCCTCCTCGGCTCCTGGTGGAGCAGGAACGTCGGTCAGAACGATGATCTGCCTTCGGCCCGGGTCCAGATCGACTTGGCTGTTGTACACCACCGAGGAACGATCCCCGGAATGTGCGGTCACCTGTAGAGCGGCGGGGCCGGGCGGTATCTCCCAATCGAACAAACCCAGCGATCGCCCATCGGTTGAGGTGACCGACTGCCGACCCACGAGCTCGGAATTGCGCCGTACTTCGAGGGCGTCGATGGCGCCCACCGACATGTCCGGAGCGATGAGCAGTCCTCGCCCCTCGGTGTGGTCGAGTCCGATTCGGATCTCTGCTGCCGTTGCCTCCGAGCGGAATGGGGCCCGTGTAGCCGCCACAATTCCGACCACAGAAAGCGTCACCAAAAGTCCTGCACCGATCAGTTTGTTGCGGCCCTCGGGTCTGGTCGTGGTGCTGGACTCGGCGTGTTGGCCCGGCTCCTCGATCGCCGAGGCGAAGTCGAGCGGAGAGATCCAGTCCTGCACGATGTTCCCGTAGAACTTGCGGGGTGGATGAGGAGCTCGCTCGCCTGTCATGCGTTCTGAGGCCAGCTGGTTTCCAACCCCGTAGACACAATCACCCGGAGGGCAACCGACAAGCTGGACGTCGAGCGCTCCCTGCTCGGTCAGATGACGGACGGCTGAGGGGTCGAATGCTCCTGCACAGCGGACCCCGGAGACCACACGCTCGGTATCGGCCTGGCCGGCTTCCGCAGTGGCGAGGTGAGAGTGTTCCAGGTGTCGGTCGCAGGCGATGATCACGTGTTTTCCCGCTACCGGCGGGAGCGCACGGGTGGAGAAGTCCGGAAGCGAGATTGCGCCGAATGAGCAGGACCCGAGGCAGATCCCGCAGCCAACACATCGAGAAGAATCCAACACGGCCAGCGAGGGCTCGTGCTCCCCCCGCGAAACCATCGAGAGCGCGTCGTAGGGGCAGTCCACAACGCACAGATCACACCCGGTGCAGTCCTGGGCCAAGATGCTGACGACCGGAGTCGGGGGCCCTCTGAGGAGTCGCGGCAAGGCCAAAACAACGACGAGCAGCACCGTGCTGCCGACAACGATGAGCCAGCTGAAGTCCGACAACAGCGGGGGCAGCAAGAACATCACGAACGGATCGAGCGGCATGTCGGAGGGCAGGAGATCGGCACGGGCGGGCCCCAACATCCCGACCGGAACAGCGAGCGATGCCATGATCAGGGCACCGCCCATGAGGGCCATCCAGATCCGAGGCGGGAACCACGGAAGCCGCGAACGGCGCAGGTGACGCCACGCAAACCACACGATCACGATCGTCAGTAGAACGTGGGCGAACCACAGGACGAGAAGAAAACCAGAGCCGGATCCGGGTACGACCCCGGAGAGTTCACGGAGCGCAAACTCCTGGCCGAACCCGATTTCCCGTAGGAGCCGCAGGGTCGCCTCGTTGATCGCTTGGGCCCGGACATCCCACACCAGCCAGTAACCGGTGACGCCCGCCAACCAGACAAGCACGAGAGCGGCCACCCCGGTTGCCCAGCGCCACGGCCGGGGTCCTCCCCGGAATCGGCCGGCGGCGAAGATTCGCCATGCATGGACCAAGGTGGTGACCACCAGCGCCGCCGAGGAGTATCGATGGAGAGCGCGAACAACCTTCTGAATGGCGTGTTCTTCCATCTTCGCCACAGCCTCGTACGAGGCAACGTGCCCGAACTCGAAGAAGAGCGTGATGTACAGGCCGCTGACCACGACGACGCCGAGCAAGAAGACGGTGATGGTCCCCGCGTGGGGCAGCGGGTTCAGCCGGTTCGACCCTGCGATACGCCGAACCGGTCGCTCGATCCACAGGGCAGCGTGTTCGAGAGCGGAGCCGTGCGAGGCCGAAGTCTGGCCAGCCTGTCCTTTTGTCTCGGAACGGTCAGCCGCGCCTATTTCCACGGAACGAAGTCAGGCCCCGGCGCATTCAGATTCATATTGAAGATCTGGTCGACGAGTTGGGGACCGTAGGCGATCACCAACAGCAGTGCAGCTGCAATGAGCCATGGCTTGAAGCGATCAAGCCACACCGGAGTGAGCTGGGGATGACGGATCGACTCGGCGATCGGAACCTGAGGTACCAACGCCGCCTCGACCTTCTTGCCGGTAGCGGTCCGGATCATGACGTACACGTACAGCAGCACCGATACCAGAAGAATCGCTCCGCCTATGGAGACCCGCAACAGGTGACCATTCCACTCCTCGGGAGCGTAGGCAGCGTCACCGAGCGGTGAACGCCGTGGCGCGCCCAGCAGGCCGAGCACGTGCATTGCGTTGGAGAAGATGATCATGCCCACGAACCAGGTCCAAGCCTGTACGAGCGCAGTGCGGGGACTGAACAACTGCTTGTCGAGGATGTGGGGTACGAGCCAGTAGCTGATGCCCATGAAGGAAAGCGTCACGGCCGTTGCGACCGTGAGGTGGAAGTGCCCGGGGACCCATGCGGTGTTGTGGATGACCAGATTGAGGTTGTACGAGGCATTGGTGAGTCCGCCGATTCCTCCGAACATGAAAAGGATTGCAGCCAGCAGTTGGGCAGCCACCGATGGATCCATCCACGGCAACTTCCGAATCCAACCAACCAGCCCGGTTCCTCCGTTGCGGCGTGCGCCGTATTCCAACGATGCAATCACAGTGAAGGCGGTGATCATCGACGGGAAGAACACCGAGTAGGTGAGGATGGCGTGGATCCACTTCCAGGTCTGTGGGACCCCCGGATCAACGAACTGGTGATGGAAGCCGACGGGGACCGACACGATGAGGAACATCCAGAACGCCAGTCGGGCCATGGAATCGCTGAAGAGTTTCCCGCCCACTTGCTTGGGAAGCATTCCGTACCACGATGTGTAGGCGGGCAACAGCCAGAAATACACGAGCGGATGGCCAGTAAACCAGAAGTAGGTTCGAGCCAACGTTGGATCGGTGTTGTCGGTCAGCCCGAGCGACCAAGGGAGCAACATCGTGAGGATCGAGACCGCGACACCGAGCGTTGCGATCTGCCACATGGCCGCATTGATGATGGGGCCCAACGCGATGAACGGCGAGCGGACACCGCGGTTCTCCTTCCTCCAAGCGGCGAGGGTGAGGAAGAATCCGTAGCCCTCGATCCAACTTCCAACCACCACCAGTGTGAGTCCGGCGTAGAACGCCCAGCTGGCCTTCAGCGGCGGGTAGAACGTGTAGAGCACGCTGGCAGAATCGGTGAGGATCGGCACCGCGGTGGTGACGAGGCCAACCACCATCATCCAGAACCCGAATTTGTTCAGCTTGGGATAGGCCAGGGGTCGGCGAAGCCCCTTCACGGTCGTGAGCGTGGTGAAACCGGTGATGAAGAACGTGGTCCAGACCAGTGCGTTCAACACCCCGTGCAGCGTGAGACCCTGGTAGTAGGACTGGATGACCGGCTCTAGATAGGGGTAGAGGTCGAGCCCGCCGAACTGGAACGACTGGAGCGGACCCATGAGACTGCCGATGGTGAGCGCTGCGATCGCCACGAACATGTGTTGACCGATGAATCGCTTCTCATCCTTTGAGAGCTCATAGCCGGTGTCGAAGTTTCTTTCGACGCGGACAGGATCGGACCCGCCCAGAGGTTCCTCTACGACGGTCATTGCCCGGCCTCCTCGGCATCATCAACCTGCGTCGCAGGCACAACGTTCACCACACCCCACATGGCCACATGACCGGTACCGCAGTACTCGTGGCAGATGTAGGGAAACTCTCCGACTTCATCAAAGGTGTAGGTCACCGAGGACACCTGCCCGGGAACCACCATCATGTTGACGTTGGTGTCGGTGATCTTGATCCCGTGTTGCAGATCAGGACTCGTGACGTTGATCTTGACCTCGGAACCAACCGGCACCTCGAGCTCTCTGGGAACGAACGCCCACGTCTGAGCGATCACCCACGCCTCGTACTTTCCGTCGCTGATCTTGCGGAGACCGGGATTCGACCATGGCTCAGAATCGAGGACCGTGCGGGGGTCTACCTCGGAATCGGCCCCGTTCACCTGAAATCCCATGAAGAAGCCTGCGACCGTGACGGTCAGGAAGAAGGCGACCAGAAGGCCTATCGACAGGAGCATCCAACCGCGCTCATAGGGGTCGATTCCCATGGAGAGTTGGCTCTCGTCGACCGTCATCGGACCCTCGCCTGCACCCCCGGAAGTGGTCGTGTCGGTCATACCGTCACTCCGCGGCTGATGAGGATCACATAGACCGAGGCCCAGAGAAGGATGAGCGCCGCCACGAACATGGCAAGGATGAACATTGTGCCCACCGGTTTGAAGTGTTCTTCGTCGGCCGAGGTGGCAGGTTCGAGTTCGCTGGACTCATTGATTGTCACGGAGGCTCCCATCGCGCACGTAGCGACCCCTAGTGGGGCCCACCAGAGTGTTCCCGAGCGACCCTTGCCGCTTATAGGGACTTTCGTCCCTATTGAGAGAAAAGGTCCACTCCTACATTCGCCTCCGTGACCAATCTGCAGGGCCCCACCGTCAGGTTTCGCGCGGCGGTGATGGCGCTTGCGGTACTCATCGTCATTGTTGTTGGATCAGCCGCCTCGGCAGAGGAGACAGAACAGGCCACTGAGGAACCCACCACCACCTCCGAGGAGGGTGAATCCGAGATCGACGAGGCTGTCCTGGCCGAGCTACGCGAAGGCGCGGCGGTGTACACCGCAATCTGTTCCTCGTGCCATCAGCCCGGTGGCGCAGGAATTCCAGGTCAGTTCCCTCCGCTGATCAACAACCCGAACGTGGATGACCCTGTGTACGTCGCTGAGGTCATCAACAACGGCCGCCGGGGGGAGATCGTGGTGGACGGCGTCACCTACGACGGCGTGATGCCCGCGTTCTCCACGCTCAGTGATGCGGAGACCCAGGCCGTGATCGCCTACATACGGAACGGGTTCGAGGCACCGCCCGATGAGAACGCAGTAGTGATCCCCACCGGTCCGGTGGCCGGAACCGAGCTGCCGGCTCTCACCAACATGGGCCACTGGGTTGCCTACGCACTGGCTGCGGCGGTCGCTGCAATGGTGCTCGCCCCTCGTCTCCTGAGCCAGAACAGCCGGTTGGCGGTCCCATGGTTGGACGCCTGGCTCAAGACCGGGGTCATCGTGCTCAGCGTGGTGTTCTTCACAATGTTCATTCCTGACTGGGCGCTGAAGACCGAAACGGTATCCAAGCTCAGCCGACCCGCCCAGGACTTCATCGGCGTCAGCCTTTGGACCGGCGGCTTGGCATTGGTCCTCGGCGGCATGTGGTACGCCCACCGAGAATCGCGGATCTGATGTTCGAGCTGGAGTTCTACGACGAGAACATTCCCTGCCTGGCCGCCTGCCCTGTACACACCAACGCCGGTATGTATGTCGCAGCGATCGCTGATGGAAGCGACGAAACGGCCTACCTCACCGCCCGCTTGCCGAACCCTTTCTCGTCGGTATGTGGTCGAGTCTGTGCGGCGCCGTGTGAAGATGCGTGTCGTCGGGGCGAGATCGACCGACCGATAGCCATTCGGGCGCTGAAGCGGTACCTGACCGAACAGTTCGGTCCCGAACAGGACGAGAGCGACCTGTGGAAGCAAGCCTCGGCACCCCCGACGGTCGAGCTGCCCCAGAGTGTTGGCATCGTGGGGGGCGGGCCGGCCGGCATGGCGTGCGCCCACGACCTGCGCCAGTTCGGATACCAGGTCTCGGTGTACGAAGCCACCGATCGGCTCGGCGGTGCCATGTGGCTCGGAATCCCCGAATATCGGCTCGACCGTGACATCCTCAACGCAGACCTCGACGCCATCGTGTCCACCGGCGTAGAGGTGGTCTACAACACCAAGCTCGGCACCGACTTCACCCTGGACGAGCTCCGAGCCAAACACGACGCCGTCTTCTTGGGAATCGGCGCCACCCTGGGACGAGGTTTGGACCTCGAGGGGGCCGATGCCGATGGTGTGTTCAAGGCGATCGAGTTCTTGATCAACATGAACCGTGGTTTCGAAGTGGAGATCGGCGAACGAGTGATCGTGATCGGCGGGGGTGACGTCGCAATGGACGCCGCTCGAACCGCACTGAGGGCCGCTGACTACGAGTCGAAGAACGACGACGAGTCCACCGATCGCCCCAAGATGACCGAGGCGTTGGACGCCGCCAGGACCGCACAACGGGCCGGCGCCAAGGAAATCACCATCTTCTCGCTCGAGAGTCGGGAGGAAATGCCGGCCCACGACTTCGAAGTCGAAGAGGCCGAGCACGAAGGTATTACGTTCGTACACCGCCGTGGACCGGCCAAGATCATGACCAACAACGGTGTCGTCACCGGACTCGAAACGATTGGCGTGCGGTCGGTCTTCGATGCCGATGGGCGCTTCGCTCCGGACTTCGATCAGGACGACCGGTCCGTGACCGATGCCGACACGATCATCCTTGCCATTGGGCAGGCGATCGATCTCGACTCACTGGGCCAGTCCGGTCCCAAGGTCAGCCCCAGGAACACTATCGAGATCGACTGGGACTCCGGAGCCACTTCGCTGGCCGATGTCTGGTCCGGTGGCGATGCGGCAAAAGGTCCTCGAACGTTGATCGACGCCATCGCCGACGGCCGACGATCTGCTGCAGCGATTCACGAATCGTTCGGTGGGGTTCTCCCCGATGCGCAATCGGGAACGATGGTGGAGCTCCGCCAGTTCCATCGGCTCGACGACACCTACGATCGGACCGACCGGCTCGAAGTCCCGACCCTCGAGACGGGCCGTCGCATGGGACTGGCCGAAGTGGAGCTTGGTTTCACCCCCGAACAAGCTCGCTGTGAGGCCAATCGTTGCCTGCGATGCTTCGCAAACATCCTCCTCGATGTCGAGAAGTGCGTCCTGTGCGCGCTCTGCGCCGACGTCTGCCCTGTGGATGTCATTTCGCTCGTGCCGTCGGAGGAGATCGATCCCACCGTCAGCGGCGGAACCGCGCTACTTCTCGACGAGACAGCCTGCATCCGTTGCGGGCTCTGTATTGAACGTTGTCCCCCCGACGCTCTGTCGATGGGGGTTTGGACCGGAGTGGGAGTACCTACATGACGATTATCGAGGAACCACCTGCCGCAGAATCCCCGGCTCAGGGGGCCGCTGGTGACGGTGTGGTGGATCGGCTTCGGAACACCCAGATCGGGCGATCCATCTTCCGCACACCGCGCAAGATCACCCCCCGCGACAGGGCGGCGAGCCATTGGGCAAGCTTCCTGCTGCACATCTACCCGGTCAAGGTGCGCAAGTCCGACCTGGCGTTCAAGTACTCGTACTACCTGGGAGTCATCTCCACCGTGCTGTTCGGGTCACTGATCCTGTCAGGGATCTACCTGATGTTCTTCTATGTGCCCTCGCCCGCCTCGGCCTACACCAACATCCAGACCATTCAGACCGAAGTGGCGTTCGGGCAGTACATCCGGAATGTGCACCGATGGTCGGCCCATCTGATGGTGTTCTCGGTGGCAGCGCACATGGCCAAGATGTTCTACCGGGGCGCCTACAAGGCTCCTCGGGAGTTCAACTGGGTGATCGGGGTCATGTTGCTGTTGATGACCCTGCTCATGTCCTTCACCGGCTACTTGCTCCCCTGGGACCAGCTTGCGTTCTGGGCCGTAACCGTGGGCACCGAGATGGCGGGCTACTCGCCCTTCATCGGAAGTCAGGTTCAAGGCCTGTTGATGGGGGGCGAGGTCGTCGGATCCTCCACGCTTCTGAGGTTCTACGTTCTCCACGTCGCGGTGTTGCCAAGCGCCATCGTGTTCCTACTCATGATCCACCTGTGGCGCTGGCGTAAGGACACGATGCTGGAGATCGATCGGGAGGAACCCAATGAGTGACCAAGTGCTGCCTTCTTCAGAGACCACGGTGTCGACTCCGGTTGAGCTGCGCAGTCCCACTGTCGTCGAGGGCCGGCGGGTGCTGGGCATGGTCCCGGGCAAGCCGGCCGCCGGGACGCGCAAGGATCCCGCCGATGACGACATGGTGATGGTGTGGCCCCATCTGCTCGTTCGCCACGCGGTCGCTGCGCTCGGCGTCACCGTCCTGGTACTTGTCATCGCGGTCTTCATCGATGCGCCGTTGAAAGAGGTAGCGAACCCAACGGTCACACCCAATCCGGAGAAGGCACCGTGGTACTTCGCCGGGTTGCAGGAGCTGTTGGCCCATTTCCACCCGTTGGTCGCCGGCGTGCTGATCCCGGGTGCGATCTTGATCGGCTTGATTGCGTTGCCCTACATCGACCGGAGTCTTTTCGTGAAACCGCAGCATCGGCGGGTTGCGGTCGCCACGTTCACCACCTTCATGGTGTTGTTCATCGCACTGACGATCGTCGGCTTCGCGTTCCGTGGTCCCAACTGGGGATGGGTCTGGCCATGGCAAGAATGGCACGGGGAGTTCTGATGAGAGTCCCACTGGTTCAGAGTTCAGAGGAGATGGATAGATGAGCAGTGAAGAGATGGATCGGCGACACTTTCTGTCCCGACTCTGGATGGGAGGTGTCGGACTCATTGCCGCGGCGGCAGCCTGGACATCTTGGGATCTGCTCCAGCCGCTCGCCACGAGCGGGTTCGGTGGATTAATCCGCACGATCCTGCCCGATTCGGTACCCGATGCCGGCGTGGTGGAGGTGCCTGCGGCCCGGTCCTACCTCACCAGAGTGAACGGAGAGGTAGTGGCGCTCTCGGAGAAGTGCACCCACCTCGGCTGTCGAGTGCCGTTCTGTGAGTCATCGGGCCAATTCGAATGCCCGTGCCACGGTACGGTCTTCAACCGTGCCGGGGACTGGATCACTGGCCCGGCTCCCCGCGGCATGGATCGGTATCCAACCGAACTGGGTGAAGACGGGCTGCTCTACATCAACACCGGGGAACGGATGGACGGGCCTCAGCCGGGCTCGTTCCAAATCGACGAGCCGCCACGAGGTCCGTCATGTGCCACGGAAAGCCATAGCTGATGCCCTACGAAGTCGACAAGGAACTCGAGCAGTCCACCAACCGAGTGATGGTGATCGGTGCAGTCCTCATGTTCGCACTCGCTGCGATCTTTCCTTTGTATCGCTGGTTCGAGCCGAGCGCCCGGGAGGAGTCTCGAGAGGCAAACTTGGCGTCGCTGGCCGACAGCGGGCAGGATCTGTGGGGCTTCAACTGCGCAGCCTGTCACGGCCTCAACGGCGAGGGAGGTGTGGGGCCGGTGCTTAACTCCAAACAGTTCCTCCAGGCTGCTTCGGACGGTCAGATCGAGACAATCACCGCCGTGGGTGTCCCGGGATCGCAGATGAGCGCCTACTCGCTCGACTATGCCGGTCCGCTGACCTCGGAACAGATCAAGGCTCTCCGCGTCTTCATTCGCAGCTGGGAAGAAGATGCACCCGATGTTCCGGACTGGCGCGCCGGACAACCCTGATCGCCTGGACCCCTACCTGGATCAGCCCGAGAAGCTCGGCTCCGAAACGGCCAAGGTCAGGACCGGACGAGCGGCGGTAGCAACCAGACCCATGGTGATGCTCCCCATCGTCTTTCGATGAGGATCGGTTCGTCCGCGCGCTCCGGCTACGAGGAACCCTGCATTTCGGGCGGCGGCGAAGCTCTCGAGCGCGGTCACGGGATCATTGCTGTGAATGAGCTCCCAGCCGTGGACTCCTGGCCCTTCGATCATCCCCGCCTGGTCCTGGATATACGTGGCGACGTCGGTGTCGATCTCAGCTCCGGCATTCTCGACCACTTGCACCAGCCAGAGCTGGGAGTTGAGGGCAGTGGACAGTCCGATTGCAGGTTCGAGGGCAGTCTCGGCCGAAATCGAGCCGTCGAGCCCGATGACGACGTCGCCCTCGAGATTGAGTTCGGTTGCATTTGGACCGAAGAACAACACCGGGACTCCGGCGTGAAACAGCACACTTTCGGCGACTGAACCTTTGACCTTCCACTCGTCAGCGTGGTCGGTGGCCATCAACAGCAGCGAATGCGCCTGCACTGTTGACGAAATACCTGTAGCGACGTCGTGTCCGTACACATGGGTCTGACGCACCGCAAGATTGGGATGCCTGTGCTCGAGATCGGCTGCGAAGCCGTCGAGCTCGGGGTCGGTTGCGTCCACAGAATCTGACACGTTGACGAGGTGAAGTGGTACCCCCCACTTCAGAGCGAGTCGCACACCGATCCAGGTGATCCGGTCATCTATCCGGGTGAACGAGATCGGCAGGACGATCTCATCGACGGTGCGGCCCCCCACCAAGGCGGGGGCGTTGGTCTCAGTTGCGTGTCCCATCGGTTGGCTCCCAACGATTGCTGTCTTCCTACTTTCGAAACTAGGGGCCGATTGGTCTTCTGAGCAATGGGCTTAGGTCCTGTCTGGGTCGATCGAGGCCCCGGTGGCCTTGCCAGAGGGGCCGATTGTCCATTCGGATGCCATCAAAACCTTGGCTGGAAGGCCTAGCCTGGACGGGTGCTTGCCACGATTCGAAACGTCCTGCGTACGCCAGAACTCCGGAACAAGATCCTCTTCACGATCTTCATCGTTGCGATCTACAGGCTCGGTGCTCAGATACCGGCCCCCGGAGTGGACCTCGACCAACTTCAACTTCTCCGTGACAACAGTGACGCCGGCAGCGGCGGCATCTTCGGCTATCTGAACTTGCTGTCTGGTGGCGGCATCGCCAACCTCAGTTTCTTCAGCCTCGGAATTCTTCCCTACATCACGGCCAGCATCATCATCCAGATCCTGACCGTCGCCATCCCCAAACTCGAAGAGTGGCAGAGCCAAGGCGCCATCGGTCAGGCGAAGATCACCCAGTGGACTCGATACCTCACCGTGGTCCTCGCACTCATCCAGGCAACCGGAATCGTGTTCTTGGTCAACCGGAGCCCCGAACAGTTCTTCGGCACCGGCAGCGGAATCGACATCTTCCCCGAAGGCGGTGCAGGTCGGATCCTTCTTGCGGTTCTTTGCATCACGGTGGGAACTGCCGTCGTGATGTGGATGGGGGAGCTGATCACCCAGAAGGGGATCGGAAACGGCATGTCGATCATCATCTTCGCATCGGTCGTCGCCGCTCTCCCCGCAACCGCCGTTCAACTCTGGGCCGCTGGTGAGAACAGTGTCCTGACCCGCTACGGAGTGCTGGCAATCGCCCTCATCCTGCTGACACTTCTGATCGTGGCCATCGTCTTCGTCGAGCAGGGCCAGCGCCGCATTCCGGTGAACTTCCCCAAGCGGCAGGTGGGTCGTCGGGTCATGGGCGGGAACAACACCTATATCCCGCTGAAGGTGAACCAGGCCGGTGTCATCCCCGTCATCTTCGCATCCTCCCTGCTCCAGCTGCCGACGCTGCTGGTGAACGTGCTCCCTACCTCGGGTGACCCCAACCCGGAGAACTGGACCTGGGGTGATGACGTCAGGAACTGGGTCAACAACAATCTGTTCGACCCCACCAACCTCGGCTACATCCTGTTGTTTGGTGCACTGATCATCGGCTTTGCCTACTTCTACAACTCCATCGCGTTCGATCCGATCCGGCGGGCCGACGATCTCAAGAAGCAAGGTGGCTTCATTCCCGGCATTCGTCCCGGATCCCAGACAGAGGCCCATCTGGCCAAGATCCTCAACCGGATCACGTTGCCGGGAGCAATCTTCCTGGGTTTGGTCGCACTTATTCCTTCTGCCATGCTGGCGTGGTACCTAGGAGGTGCCGCCACCGCCGGCCTCGTCGGCTTCAGCGGAATCTCCATCCTCATCGGGGTGGGTGTGTCCCTCGAACTGCTCAAGCAGATCGACAGCCAGCTCATGCAGCGAAACTACGAAGGATTTCTTAAGTGACAGTTCGTCTGGTCATCTTCGGCCGACAGGGTGCCGGCAAAGGCACGCAGTGCGTCAACATCGTGAACACTTACGGCGTGGCCCACATCTCGACCGGCGACATGCTCCGCGCTGCGGTAGCCGCCGGGACCGAGATGGGGATGCGAGCCAAAGAAGTGATGGATGCTGGTGGACTGGTCGGCGACGACATCATCAATGGCATCGTGGCCGACAGGATTCTCGAACCCGACGCAGCCGGCCCCGGTTTCGTGCTCGACGGGTACCCCCGAACCCAGCCCCAAGCGGAAGCTCTGCTCGCTGCGCTGGGTGAGGACGGGCTCGACGCGGTGATCAATCTCGATGTCCCTCTGGACGAGGTGACCGCTCGTATGAAGAGCCGTGGCCGAGAGGACGACACCGATGAGGCAATCGAGCGTCGTTTGTCGCTGTACGAGCAAGAGACCCGTCCGGTCTTGGACTTCTTCGATGAGCAGGGTCTTCTGGTCACCGTTGATGGTCTTGGAACCGAAGAAGAGGTTTCAAGCCGGCTGATCTCGGCGATCAACGAGCACCTGTAGCTCCTGGGCCGACACGGTCGGCTCTGGCCGCATGCTTGCGAACTGGCCGCCCAACATGTCGGTCAGCACCGTTCTGGCCGCCCGATTTCTCGCCAGGCGATACCTCCAGCGGCCAGAAGCCGGCTGGGCGACAACTGCAGCGGCCAGAATGGGAAGGTGACCGTTTTGCGGTCGTAGGCGTGGAAGCATGGCTGGATGCGCCGTCTGATCGGTCCCTTCGTTGTCGCCGTGTGCTTGGCTGCGACGGCTGTGTCGCCTGTGGCGGCCCAGCCGTCCGACCTCGATTCGGAAGAACTGATCTCGGCCGCCTACCTCGGGCTACACGGCCGTTCTGCGGGCCCGGCCGAGATTGCGTATTGGTCGGACTTCATCGAGAACGGGGTTTCACCCGGCCGTGTCATTGCCGAGATCGGCGATTCGCCCGAACATCGGCGTCACGTGGTCACAATGCTGTACGCAAGGATTCTCGACCGACGCCCAGATGATGCCGGGCTGGACTACTGGTCGGCGGGTTTGGTTGACCTCCTCACCGCCGACGCTTTGGCTCGAGAGATGCTGAGTTCGGAAGAGTTCTATCTCAGAGCCGGTGGTACCGATCGGGACTTCGTTGCCGCCCTCTATCGGACGCTTCTCAATCGAGAACCCGAGCCCGCAGGCTGGGACTACTGGTCCGGCTTGATGGCAGACGGCGTGAGCCGACGGGCTGTGGCCAATGAGTTCTTGAGGTCGGCCGAGGGTTTGCTACAGCCCGAACTCTCTCTGGAGGAATCCGAACCCGTCGCCGGGAGTGAGGGATCGGTTGCCACGATTCGGATCGACGTGGATCGCGATGTGGTGGTTGAAGCGAGCGCCGTTCTCGTGGCAGTCGACGGCATCCGTATCGACGGAACGCTCAGCCCAGACCCAGAGGATCTGAGCGTTGTGACATTCGAGGCCTCCGGGCCAGTACCGACGTCGGGCAACGTGGTGGTCACCGTTCTCGCGACCTCTGAGAGTCCAGGAGGGGTGCTGAGCGTGGAACGAGTGGACTTCGCGTTCTCCGCCGGACCGGTCCCCGAACCACCCGTCGCCGATCCGACAGGCGAACTGATCATCGCGTTCTACGGCCATCCCCGGGCCCCGGTTCTCGGGGTAGCGGGGGAGGGGACTCCCGACCAGGCACTGCAACGACTGCTAGCCCAAGCTGAGCCCTATGGGGTCACGGGTCGGCCGTTGGTGCCGGCGTTCGAACTGATCTCAACCCTCGTCACGGCAAGCCCGGGTCCCGATGGGCTGTATCGCAGCAGAGCCACCGACGCTGAGCTGCGAACGTATCTCGACGTGATTCGAACCGTTGACGGCCGGCTGATTCTCGACATTCAGCCCGGTCGGGCCGACGTGCTCGACGAAGCCCAAGCCTACGAATCGCTGTTGATCGAGCCCGAAGTCGGGTTGGCCCTCGACCCCGAGTGGGTCGTCGGGCCAAACCAGACTCCGAAGGGAAGGATCGGAACGCTCGACGCATCTGACATCAACCGAGTGTCTGCGTATCTGAACCAGCTTGTGACAGCCAACGATCTTCCTCCAAAAATTCTGATCATTCACAGCTTCAAACCGGACATGGTTACAAACACCGACCAGATCGAGAGTCCACCGGGTGTGCGGATCCTGTTCCACGC
>JBLYYW010000027.1:0-6593 GCA_048550155.1 Acidimicrobiales bacterium
CATGACAGACACGTGGTGGCGAAACAGCGTCATTTATCAGGTGTACGTGCGGTCCTTCGCCGACAGCAATGCGGATGGAACCGGTGACATCAACGGCATCCGAGCCAAGCTCGGGTACCTTGCCGAGCTCGGGGTCGACGGACTCTGGGTCAACCCTTGGTACACCTCACCGCTTCTCGACGGCGGCTATGACGTTGCCGACTACCGGGACATCGAGCCCCGGTATGGCACGCTCGACGACGCGAAGGCGATGATCGCAGAAGCCCACGATCTGGGACTTCGAGTGCTGGTTGACCTCGTTCCCAACCACACCAGCAGTGAACATGCCTGGTTCGTCGAGGCCATCAGCGCTCCCATGGGCGATCCGGTCCGAGATCGTTACATCATTCGACCAGGGAAGGGCCCCGACGGAACCGAACCTCCCACCAACTGGAAGAGCGTCTTCGGCGGCTCTGCCTGGACGCGGCTCGACGATGGCGAGTGGTATCTGCACCTGTTCGATCACTCCCAACCCGACCTCAATTGGACCAACCCCGCGGTGCAAGCAGAATTCCGCGACATCTTCCGGTTCTGGCTCGATCTTGGGGCCGATGGCTTCCGGATCGATGTAGCCCATGGCCTGGCCAAAGACATGACGTTTCCCGACGTGGCCGAGACCGGCGAAGTCCTGTCGAACGCCAAGACCCCAAATCACCCCTATTGGGACCGTGACGACATCCACACCTATGTGCGGCAGTGGCGCGAGGTGCTCGACGAGTACGAAGGAACCATGATGGTGGCCGAGGCCTGGGTGGCCCCGGACCGCATGCCGCTGTATGTGCGGCCCGACGAATATCACCAGTCGTTCGCCTTCGATCTGCTGCAGTCCGAGTGGGATCGGGACGAGCTGGCGACAAACATCAAGAACCAGCTCACCTCCATCGGTTCGGTCGGATCGGTCCCTACCTGGACCCTCAGCAACCATGACGTTGTACGGCACGCCACCCGCTACGGCCTGCCCAGGGGCACGAACTGGCGAGAGTGGCTCCTGGACGGACCCCACGATCTGCTCGACGCCGAACTGGGCTTGCGTCGGGCTCGGGCTGCGGTTCTCTTCATGTTGGCGTTGCCGGGATCGGTGTACCTCTACCAGGGAGAAGAGCTTGGCCTACCCGAGGTGTATGACCTGCCGTTGGACGTCTTGGACGATCCGGTGTGGGAGGACAGCGGACACACCCGAAAGGGTCGTGATGGGTGCCGGGTGCCGATTCCGTGGGAGTCCGATGGCCCCTCGTTCGGATTCAGCCGGGGAGAAGGATGGTTGCCCCAGCCCGGCTTCTTCGGAGAGATTTCAGCCCAGGCCCAACAGGGAGTCGAAGGGTCCACGCTCGAGCTGTACCGGGCGGCGCTCTCGCTTCGCCGCGGGCATATTCAGCCCAGCGACGCCATCACCTGGGATGACGACGTGCACGACGTGCTCGCGTTCAACCGCCCCGGCGGCGTGACGTGCTGGGTGAACTTCGGGCCCAGCCCGGTCGCGTTGCCCGAAGGCATCGAAGTGCTCCTTACCAGCGACAACGTGGACCAAAATCAACTGCCTACCGACACGGCGGTCTGGTTCTCTCAGGCGACGTTAAGTTCATAGAGATCCTGGCAGTTCGAAGGCTACCGTTCGGGTCATGAACGATGCGGCACCAACCCCCGATCCCAACCCCGCGGCTCCCCCACCCACGCTTCACACAACTGAAAACTTCGCCGCCTACTGCCGTTCGGCGTCCAAGGTCTACGGCGAAGGCGATACTCAGGTACGGGCCCTCAACGACGTGTCGGTCGGTTTCGAGACCGGCATGTTCAGCTCGATCATGGGACCCTCAGGTTCAGGCAAGTCGACCCTCATGCAGTGCATGGCCGGGCTCGACACCCTCAGCTCCGGCGAGACCTTCGTCGGTTCGGTGGAACTGTCATCGTTGAAGGACAAGCAGCTCACCGAACTACGGAGAAGCAAGATCGGATTCATCTTCCAGGCCTACAACCTGATCCCCACGCTGACCGCCAAGGAGAACATCACGCTCCCGTTGGACCTTGCGGGCGCCAATCCGGATCATCAGTGGCTTGACCACGTGATCGATACCGTCGGCTTGGCCGACCGGATGGGTCACCGCCCCAACGAACTGTCGGGAGGCCAGCAGCAGCGCGTCGCCGTGGCGCGGGCCCTGGCCAGCCGACCCGACATTATCTTTGGTGACGAGCCGACCGGAAACCTCGATTCACGGAGCGGTGCGGAGATCCTCGAATTCATGCAGCGCGCGGTCAAGGAGTTCAACCAAACCATCGTGATGGTCACCCACGACCCGGTATCTGCCAGCTACTCGGACCGGGTGCTCTTCCTGTCCGACGGTGAGATCGTCGACGAGATGCAAAACCCCACCGCCGACGGTGTCTTCGACAAGATGCGTCACCTCGGCGACTGATCGGATATCGAAATGACAGTCCTCAAACTTGCGTTTCGCGGTATCTCCAAGAGCATCGGTCGGTTGGCGCTGACGGTCCTTGCGATCACACTCGGCGTCGGCTTTGTCAGCGGGTCGTTCATCATTTCTGATTCGCTGGGCAAGGTCTTCGACGGCATCGTCGAGCTCGCCAACCAAAACCTTGACGCCCGCATCCAGCCGATCACCGACGACTCGTTCGGTCAAGAACCGGGCGAAATACCCGAGTCGCTGCTCGGCGAGGTACTCGCGCTCGACGAGGTGGCCGAGGTGGACGGGTTTGTCGCCTACGAGGGTGCCAACGGTTTCGTCGGGCTCGACCCCGACGGCGAACCTCAAACTCCGGGCGGGCCTCCAATTCTCACGTTTTCGTGGAACGGACCGAGCGAAGAGGGCGGTGGTTTCGAACTGATCTCGGGTACGGCACCGTCGGGTCCAGACTCGGTCGTGCTCAACTTCGAGCAAGCCGACGCTCTGGAAGCCGAAGTTGGTGACACCATCAGCTTTCAGACGCCGACCGGGCTTCAAGATTTCACCATCGATGGAACGGTTTCGTTCCCGGCCGGTGGCGCATGGTTCACCCTTTTTGATCTGCCGACCGCCCAACAGCAGTTCGAAAAAGAGGGCCTTATCGACGCGATGGAAGTTCAGGCTTCCTCGGGAGTCTTGCCCAGCGAAGTGCTGTCCGCGATCGAGCCACTGCTGCCTCAGGGTGTCGAAGTGATCGACCAAGCCCAGGCCAGCGCCGACGACAGCGAAGACTTCAATCAGGTGATCAGCATCCTGGGCAACATCCTGCTCGGCTTCGCACTGGTGGCGCTGTTCGTCAGTCTGTTCATCATCTACAACACGTTCGCGATCCTGGTCAGTCAACGAATCCAAGAGATCGGGATGCTGCGGGCCATCGGCGCTGGTCGCGGGCAGATTCGGAACACGATCTTCATCGAAGCGATCTTGGTCGGTGTCATCGGATCGGTTCTGGGGATCATCTGTGGCGTTGGCGTCGCGGAGCTGATCAAGGCGTTGTTCGAAAGCCAGGGTGGCTTCCCAGAGACAGGAACCGTGATCAGCCTCAGAACAGTGATCGTGGCGCTTGTCGTGGGCTTGCTGGCCACGTTGGTCTCGGCTCTCCTGCCGGCATTCAAAGCGGGACGAATCTCGCCAGTGGAAGCGATCCGCAACGAGGGGGCGGCACCGAAGGGCAGTCGCTTGCGGGTTGCGGTCGGCGCCTTCATCACCGCTGCCGGGCTGGTGGCGGTGGGGTATGGGCTCACCGGCGCAGCCGGTCTGTCCGGGACTCTTGCGCTGTTGGGAGTGGGAGCGGTCCTCACCTTTGTCGGCGTGGCACTACTGTCTGGCCTTTTCGCTGGTGTCGCAGTCCAAGCACTGGGCCGATCCGGTGTGGTCGGCGTCCTTGGGACCATAAGCGGCGTGCTGTTGCTGATCGGCGGAGTTGTGCTGCTGGTCGGCGGTCTGGCGGCGCTGATCTATGGCACCGGCATCACGGGCGAGATAACCGTGCCGGGCCAAGACGGTGCCGACGACCAGGTGTTCACACCGCCCAATGGCGCTGGTCAGGTGATCACGCTCGTGTTCGGGGCAATGTTCGGAGGATTGGGGGCGTTGTTCCTGTTCTCAGGTCCAAGAGCTTTGGCCGACGGATTCCGGCTTCTGATCGACTCGTTCCGGGGAGGGTCCGAAGCCAAGATGGCAACGATCGCTCGGGAAAACGCATCCCGGAGCCCTCAGCGCACCGCCGCAACCGCCACCGCGCTGATGATCGGGCTGGCGCTTGTGACCCTTGTGTCGGTGCTTGGTCAATCCTTGAAGTCGAGCCTCACCGATGTGCTCAACGACAGCATCGGGGCCGACCTCTTCGTCAGCACCGAATTCGGCGAACCACTACCTGATTCACTGGCCGCCGAGCTTCGCCAGCTCGACGGAATCGGCGCCGTGAGCGAATACCGATCAATCCCCATCCGGTTGGGTGGCGTCGACGGCGACGTCTTCACCGCCGATAGCTTCACCGCCTCCACCCGGGACGAGATCCTGAGCTATGACCTCGATGCTGGGTCCTACGATGGACTGAGCGACGGATCAGCGGTACTGATCACCAGTGCGTTCGCGGACGATCGCGACCTTGCGGTTGGTGAGACGCTCGAGGTCGAGTTCGAGGACGGCGTCATCGAACGGGTAAGCATCGCCGGGATCATTGGCAACGAGAACTTCACGAACGGGACGATGCTGATGGACAACGAACTGCTTCTACGCCACGACGATGACGCGCCAATCGAATCGATCGGCGCCACCTTTGCCTCGGGCGCGGACGTGATGGGAACTACCGAAAGCGCCAAAGCCATCGGTGGGAAGTATCCGAGCGTGCAGGTCTTCGACAATGACGATCTTCAACAGGAGCTCGAGAGCGGAATCAACGGTCTGCTGGTGTTGATCAACGGTCTGCTCGGGCTCGCGCTGGTCGTTGCGTTCTTCGGTGTGGTCAACACGATCGTGCTGTCGGTGCTGGAGAGAACCCGGGAGATCGGCCTGCTGCGGGCCGTGGGCATGACCCGCGGACAGCTGATGTCGACCATTCGATGGGAAGCGATCATGGTGAGCCTGTTCGGTGCGTTGCTCGGGATCGCATTGGGCATCCTGTTCGGAATCGCCGGCGTGCGGGCCATCCCCGACAACGTCATCGACAAGGTGGCGATCCCGTGGACCACACTGATCGTGATCGTCGTGATGGCAGGTCTGATCGGCGTGTTGGCGGCGTACCTGCCCGCCCGCCGAGCAGCAAAGCTCAACCCCCTCGACGCCATCGCCTCCCTCTAACCGGTCCGCCCGGTTTCTGTCGTCACCCGACGACATCCCGCCCAAAAATCGTCACCCGACCACACTCGTTGTGTTCGCCCGACGCCAGAACAGCAGATTGTGCTGGAGCCACGACAGAACGGCGCATTCGGGTTGGTCAGCGGCGGAGGGTGGGCCCCTTGTAGCCGAGTGCGAAGCCCCCTGAGAGAAGGGTGTCACGAACCTCGGGGCGTTCAGCGGCGGGTACACCGTCAACTTTCTGGACCTCGATCTGTTTGACCCGGCGGGTCTTGACCAGCGTCACGAGTTCTTGCACCCAGGCCTGATCGTCGGCGACGCCGTCGAAGGTGACAAGGCTGCGGCCGCCTCGCTCGAGGTAGACCACCGGTCGCCCTGCGTGCAGCACAACGTAGGCTCCGACGCTTCGGCTCGGCCGACCGTCGGAGTCGGGCCACGGGAGGGCCGCTCCGTAGGGCTGGGCCGGATCGGCAGCCGACAACGTGAGCCAATCTTCGGCAGGATCACGGTCGTGTGGCATCGCGGTGTCGCGCCGTTCGTCTCGCAGTCGATCGACTGCGCCCGGCAATGCGAACTGGGCCGCGCCGAGCCCTGCGACGAAGTAGCCCCGGCGGACCTGACCCCGATCTTCGAGTTCCTTGAGCACTGGGTAGACACCAGCGAAGCCGCCCTCGGCGCCTTCGGCCAAGGCCATCTCACGGGTCACAACGCCGTAGCGCTCCAACAACTGAAGAGCCCGGGTGGTGGCCATCTCGGTTGACGTGGGAGCGGGCCGACGCAGGGGGGCCACGAGCGACCATCGGCCGGTTGCGGACGGTGGACCCATCCGGCTGAGCGATCGGAGGCCAGGACGACGCCCCGCTCTGCCGGTTCGCCCACCCGAGGTCTTCTTCGGTGTTGCACCAGAAACGACGGCCCGCAACGGCGTTAGTGCATCGTTGGTGACTTCGCCCGCCCACACCAGATCCCACAACGCGGTGAGCACCACGGTCTCGGAATAGTCGAGCTGGGCCTCTTGCACCGCAACCGTGAGGTCGTTCCAGAACACCGCACCACGTTCGACCAGGAAGGCGCGGATCGCATCGTGGGTAGGACTTTCGGGGGGATCAACAGGTTCTGGCAACAGCAACGGTGCTTGATCGCGGAACACCAATCGCACGCGGCCATCACCGGCACCCAGCGCGCCGGCACCGGCCCACACCACTTCGCCGGCGGTGAGCAGCGTGTCGAGGTCAGCGGGACTGTACTCGCGAATGCGAGACGGCAGAATGTCGGACTCGAGGATCGATGCCGGCA
>JBLYYW010000028.1:0-4190 GCA_048550155.1 Acidimicrobiales bacterium
GGGAAGACGGTGCGATCCTGAGGCACGAAGCAGATCCCGGCCTCGAGGATCTGATCGGGCCGTTTGCCACCGATCATTTGGCCGTCGAATTCAATTGTGCCTTCTCTGGGCGACAGAAGCCCAACGATCGCCTTCAACAAGGTGGACTTGCCTGCACCGTTGGGTCCGATCACCACATAGGTGCCGCCTTCCTCCACGTCGATCGACACGTCGGTAAGGATGTCGGGCCCGACGCCGTAGCCGGCCCGCACCGATCGCAGCTCGAGTAGCGCCATCAGGCCTCCCCTAGATAGGCGTCGAGCACCCGCTCGTCGTTGCGTACCACGTCGGGGGTGTCCTGAATGAGCACCTGGCCGTGGGCCATAACAACAATCGAATGAGATAGTCGCATCACAACGTCCATATTGTGCTCGACAATGAGAAAGGTGATTCCGGTGTCATTGATCGCCTGAATGCGATCGAGGATCCGGTCCAACAAAGCGGGGTTGACACCGCCGGCCGGCTCGTCGAGAAGGATCATCTTCGGCTCGATCATCAACACAGCGGCAAGCTCGAGCAGCTTGCGCTGCCCGTAGGACAGTCTCTTGGAGAACTCGTTGGCGAGCTTTTCGATCCCAAGGAAGGTAAGGACCTCCATGGCCTGGTCGTACTCATCCTGGTGGATACGGCCGCCGATCAACGACGAGAAGCTATTGGGGACCCCGGCTACCGCCAGGTTCTCCAACACGGTCATATCGCCGAGTTCCCGGGTTACCTGGAAGGTGCGTCCGATACCCAGCTTGGTCACCGCATACGGCCTCAGGTTGGTGATGTCCTTCCCGGCGTAAAGGATCTTGCCTCCGTCGACTTCGATCACTCCGCTGATCGTGTCGAAAGCGGTCGTCTTCCCCGCTCCGTTCGGCCCGATCAGTGAGGTGATCGAACCTTTCTCGACGGAGAAGGTCGCTTCGTTGACGGCGATGATGCCGCCATACCTCTTGGTCACTTGGTCGAGTTCAAGCAAGGCCATGTGTCCACCATGCGTTCAAAGTGAGTACTCCAGGATTGTCGACCGGGGACCTCGTGGTTAGAGGTCCCCGGTCACAGTTGTCGTCTGGCTAGATACCTACTGCTTCGGGAATGTCATGTCGACGGTTCCATCGAACTCACCGACGGGGAAGACGAGCTTGAGTTCGCCATCCTGCCACTGGTTCATCAGGAACGACCGAGCGACGGGCAGTCCGTCCTCGCCCCAGACGAAGTCGCCCATGATGGTCTTCACCGGGTCGCCTTCACGGTCATGCAACCAGGCGCTCATGGCGGCATTGTCGGTGCCACCGGTGCCAAGGATCGCCTGCTCCATGCCCTGGCAGAGAGCGAATGGAATCGCCTCGTCCTCATCCGGGCTATGGCCGGCCCACGCGGTGAAGTTGTTGATGAAGTCCGCGTTGGAGTAAGGCTGACCAGCCAGCTTGCCTTCCCAATTGGCTTCTTCTGCCCACACGGCATGGATGACCAGCCCGTTCTCGATGCCACCGAGCTCTTCGCCCACCTCTGACTGCGTGCCTTGCGAGGCGTACATCAGCTTGGGGCTGAAGCCGACAGTCTCGAGCGCCTTCAGCAGTGAGAGCAACTCATCGACCGAGGTAACAGCCACGGCCAGGAAGTCCGGCTCTGCACCTGCGATCGAGTTGGCCAGCGTGAGCCAGTCGGTGAAACCGACGGGCCACGTGTTCTCGTACACGAGTTCCATGCCCATGTCAGAGACATAGCCGGGAGCAAGGCTGACCTGTCGATCTTCAGCACCAGCTTCACCGCGAATCGTAAATTCGGCGCCCTTGAATCCGTTGGCGATGGCGCTGGCGAAGAAGTCGTCAGCGTCAATGACGGCAGCGGTTTCGAGCGGCTCATCGATGACACCAGTCCCGGTGTAGTGATTCACGAGATCGACGATCGAGGATCCAGTGAGTTCAGCCGGGAGCTGCTGGAAGTAGAAGATGTTCTCGTAGCCTCGGGCCCAAACCCGCATGGCTCCCGAGGACGGCAGTCCCATGACCATCCCATTCTGCTCCGCTAGGGAGGAGGTGGGATAACCGAGCAAGCTGGAGAAGGTTCCAAACAGAACGTCAGCATTCTCGACGTTGATGAACCGCTCGTACTGGCTCACCGCGGTTTCGGTCTCGGACCGGTTGTCCTCGATGATTATTTCCACCTGTCGGCCGAGGAGGCCACCCAGACGGTTGATCTCTTCAACACAGAACTTGTAGCCGTCCGCGTGCTTCGCACCCACCCCGGAGAACTCTCCGGTGAGCGGCAGCGAGCTTGCGAAAACGATCGGCTCTTCGTCCATCGCTTCTGTGGTCGCTGGGGCGTCATCACCACCAGCCGTGGTCTCGGTAGCACCACCGGCCGTGGTCTCGGTAGCACCACCAGCCGTGGTCTCGGTAGCGTCGCCATCGTCGTCACCGCCGCAGGCAGTGAAGACTAAGGCAAACGCCATCATCAGAATTAGTAACTTCGAAAATCGGGCCATCGCTAACCTCCCGTGATTGCTATGGCTGGGAGCGATCGTACACGCTTGATCCGATATATTGCAAACCTTTGCAGAGATCGCGGCTGGAGGATTGCTCACCGCATCCGCACAACTCTATGATTTTGTCGTCATATGTCGCCACCCGGGTTCATGGTGGCTAGCTTCTAGACAACCGGGACTAAGAAAGAGAGCGTTGCGATGTCAGCATCACGCAGGCGGTTCCCTCAGGTTAAGAAGCTGGGAACACCAGAGGCTATGAGCAGCCATCTAGCGAGTGAGGACATCGATCTGCCCCTCGATGCCGTCGTCGAACCGGCACCCGACGGACCGCTGGCTAGCCCATTGCAGATCGGAACGAAACTCGAAGTCGACAACCGTTTCATGATCCTTCCGATGGAAGGCTGGGACGGCACCACCGACGGTAAACCGACTCCTGATTTGCGACGCCGTTGGCTCCGCTTCGGCGGGTCCGGAGCTGGAATGGTCTGGTGCGAGGCGACCGCCGTCGCCCCCGAGGGCCGGGCGAACCCAAACCAGTTGATGATCAATCCCGAGACAGCAGAACTGATTGGCGGGCTCCGCTCCGAGATGGTCGAGGCGCGTGCTCGAGAGTTCGACGGGCCTCGCTTGGTCGCGGGACTGCAGCTGACCCATAGCGGTCGCTTCTCACGACCCCTCGGCGAACCGGCACCACGCATTGCCTACCGGAATCCGACGCTCGACGAACGTGTGCCCGTCGATGATGCCTCGGTCTTCACCGACGACGAACTCGATGAACTGGTGGCTGCCTATGTGAGGGCCGGAGTGCTCGCCGCCGATGCCGGCTTCGACTTTGTCGACATCAAGCATTGCCACGGCTATCTCCTCCACGAGCTGCTCAGCGCCAGGACCCGGACCGGTCGGTATGGAGGGCCGTTTGAGAATCGCACTCGGTTCCTCCGCTCGGTAGTGGAGCAACTTCGGGCAGCGCGGCCCCGGCTGACGATTGCAGTCCGGCTGTCCGCCGTTGATCCGGGACCGTTTGCGGAGGCGACCGATGGCGTGGGGTACTTGCCCGATGATCAACCTCGCTTCGGCTTTGGCCCAGATGAGGACGGCAACCCGCTCGGTGAGACCCATCAGTTCCTCGAACTCTGCACCGACCTAGGCGTCGCCATGGTCTGCGTGTCGATGGGCAGTCCGTACTACAACCCACACCTGACCCGGCCCGCCTATCACCCGGCTCTCGACGGCTACTTGCCACCGCGCGATCCACTGGCCGACGTTGCCTACCACGTCGAGACAACGGCCGAGCTGACTAAGGCGCACCCGGAACTGATCATCGTCGGCAGCGGGTACAGCTATCTGCAGGAGCTGCTTCCCAACGTCGCTCAGTATCAGGTACGGACCGGCGGCGTCGACCTGGTCGGGCTCGGTCGGATGGCGCTGAGCTATCCGACATTGCCGGCAGATGTTCTCGCCGGCCGAGAGATGGAGCAGCGAGCTATCTGCCGAACGTTCAGCGATTGCACAACCGGACCAAGAATCGGGACTGCTTCCGGCTGCTTCCCGCTAGACGAGCACTACAAAACAAGCGACGCTCGAGTTGAGATCGCGGCCGCCAAGAAGGCCAAGCGAGCCAAACTCGGATGACGTCCGAAGAGACTGAGAATCGGAGTAGGTCATGATCGGGATCGAC
>JBLYYW010000029.1:0-8538 GCA_048550155.1 Acidimicrobiales bacterium
GCACCTCGGAACGAGCGTGCCGCTTGGAGAAGAAAGGCGCTCTTGCGCGGGCTGTTGGCCTCGACGGTTCGGATCATCTGTGCGTAGCTGACGTCGTCGGCCCAGTCGATCCCGAGGGCCTCGGCCTCCAGTCGCAGCCGGCGGAGATCCTGCTTCCGGGGCGGCGGCAACGTACGAAGGATGCCGACTCCCGCGTCGACCATCTTCCTGCCTGCCACGATTCCGGTGAGCAGGGAGATCTGGGCATTCCACCCCTCGACAGGGATCGTGGTGTCGTAGCGCAGGTGGTAGCTGGTGTCGGTCTCCTCGACCTCTTGGCTTGGCAGGTTGAGGCTGATGCCACCCCGGGCGAGCTCTCGGCGCTGACGAAGTTCACCGATTTCTCGGAGGATCCCCAAGTCGTCGCCGCCATCGATTCGTTGTTGCGCCTCGGCATAGGAGATGGCTTCGGACACCCGAACCACCGATCGTATGAGCGATGCATCGACCGGAACACCGTGTCGGTCGAGTTCGATGGTCCACAGCAGGCAGGGTTTGTCGGTGCCGGGCAGGAGGCTCGCTCGATCTTCGGACAGCACCGGCGGATGAAGCGGGGTGCGCACATCTGGGGAGTAGTAGGTGGTTCCGCGTTGGCGCGCTTCGATGTCGATCGGGTCACCGCTGATCACGAACGCGCCCACGTCGGCGATGGCGTAGAACACCCGGTAGTGGTCGTCGATCCGCTCGGCATGGAACGCCTGGTCCAGATCCCTTGCTCCCGGAGGATCGATGGCAACCATCGGGAGGTGCCGGTCGTCGCGACGCTGGTCGGTGAACCGATCCCGGGCGTCCAGAGCTGCCTCGAGGACCTCGGCAGGGAACTGGCGCGGAATGTCGAGCTCGTCGCGGATGGCTTGGAATCCACGTTCGAAGGTGCGCGGGGCCAGTAGTTTCCGGGGCTTCATCGAGGGTGCCTATCCGGTGAACTGGGCGACGGACTTCCAGACCCTGGAAAAGGCCGGTAGGTCGTGTGCGGAGACATGGTCCATCAGATGGCTGCGGACATCGGCGACGTGGGTCTTGGCGGCCTCGGAAAGGACCTCCAACCCGTGGGGGGTGAGTTCTGCGTAGAGACCGCGCCGATCGTCGGTGGCTTCGGACCGCACCACCAGCCCCTGCTCCACGAGACGGTCCACCCGGTAGGTCAGGCGGCTGCGGGAGACCAGCACATGATCAGCGATTTCTGACATTCGAAGCTGATGACCCTCGGACTCCGACAAGAAAACCAGGATCTCGAAATCGGTGAGCGGGATTCCGTGATTCTCCTGGAGGCTGTGATCGAGATGCTCGAGCAGCCGGTTGACCCCGAAGAGGAAGTTTCGCCACGCCTCCTGTTCGTCGTTGCTGAGCCACTGGGTCACCTTCGCCAACCTACTCTGTGGTCAGCGGCGCTGACAGCTTCGGCACCAGACGGTGGTTCGGGCATCGATGACATCGCTGGTGAGCAACGCTCCACACCGAAGGCAGGGCAACCCGCCCCGTCCGTAGGCGACCAGGGTGTGCTGGTTTTGACCGGTGTCACCATCGACCGTGCGGTAGTCACGCAGGGTTGTGCCACCGTTCTCGATTCCTTTCTCCAAGACATCGCGTAGTTCGTCCAGCAGCTTGGCCGAGCGCTCCAAACCCAGTCGTCGGGCTTTCGGATTGATCTTGGCGGCCCACAGTGCCTCGTCGGCGTAGATGTTGCCCACTCCGGCGATCGGGCGCTGGGACAGAAGCTGGGTTTTGATCGCTCGTGTGCTGCGCTGGATCAGCGAATGGAATCGCTCCGGGGTGAGACCGGGGTCCCACGGTTCGGGTCCGGCGTTCCGCAAGGTGGGGATCGACCGATAGTCCCCGGCTGGCACAACGCGAATTCTGCCGAACCGCCGGACGTCGTGGAAAAGGAGGAACGGGCCTGTCGGCCCGGCATCGAGCCGCCACCACGCCCGAAGGTAGGGGCTGTCGCCGATATCGTCGGCGAAGGACAGCGTGCCCGTCATCCCCAGGTGGATCACCAACTCGCGTTCCCCGCTCAGTGGCAGTAGCAGGAACTTCCCTCGTCGTGCGGCGCCTGCAATCGTGGCTCCTACCGCAGCGGTGGCAGGAGTGAACTTCGCGGATCGGTGAGACCCGGCCTCCTGAATGGTTCTGCCGCCGACCCTCGGATCCAGTTCCCGTCTGAGGGTCTCGACCTCGGGAAGTTCGGGCATCTACTCGCTGGGCACCGCCCGAGCAGCGAGCTGGCCGCTCTCCATGGCGCCGTTGATGCTGGCATCCCGTCTGTGGTCGCCACAGACGATGATTCCACTTTCGAGCGTGGTGGCCGGACGGTGGTCATAGCCGGGAAGCTGGATCGGTTGCCCCTGAGGTATCCGGTCGATCCGAAGCGTCTCCCACTGCTCGGTCTGTGGCCCGATCAGCTCGGTGAGTTGGGTAACCATGGCCTCCTCGGTTCCCTGTGCAACGGTGGGAGCGGAAGCGACAACGGTGTGGGCGCCTGGCGGGGCGTAGGCCGGCGAGACCGAGCTCATCGTGACCACGGAGTTGAGTGGGCCTTTGCCGGTGCCGTTGAGAACGATAAGGGGTGATGTTTCGGGCGGAGTCGGGGCCGAGAACCAGATGCTGGTGACGCCGCGCCACCCGGGGTCTGGCACATCGGTGAGTCGGGCAGCCTCGGTGGCGCCGGTGGCCACGATCACTGCATCGGCCTCGACGGTGTCTCCGTCGGCCAGGGTGACGCTGTGGGCAGTCGTTTCCATGACCTTCTGGTTGAAGTGCACGACATGGTCGTCGAGTCGCGATGCGAGCTGATTGCCGATCTCGCCCATGCCACGGCGAGGTACGGCGGCATCGCCCTGGGCCAACATCCTGAAGACGAAGTCGACTACGCGGCTGGAACCGCCCAGATCGGCATCCAGTGTGATCCCGGCGAACAGTGGTTGAAGAAACCGTTCGATCATGGTGGAGCTGAAGCCGAGTTCGCGGAACCGGGTTCTCGCGGTGACGTCTTCGTTGTCCCAGAGCTCATCCAAGGTTCCGCTCGTGACCAAATGCCGATAGCGAAGGATCCGGGCCTTGTCCAAGACCGAACCCACGTTGGCCCGAACGGTGGGCAGCAGTTGGTCTCGCTTGCGGAATGGATCGCCGACGATCGCCGTCTCGCCACCTTCGAGGATCACCTTTGCACCCGGATCGAACCGGTGCAGATCGAGGGCGTTGAAATCGAGCAACTCCCGGGCAGCCGGGTAGGCGGTGAGGAGGATCTGAAACCCGCGATCGCACAAATGGTCATCGACACTGTCGGTTCGAACCCGGCCGCCCGGGCCGTCGGAAGATTCGAATACCACAACCTCATGCCCGTTGGCGTTGAGCTCGTTGGCGGCGGTCAGGCCGGCCAACCCGGCGCCTACTACGACGATATCCACTGTGTTGGTCTAGCAGGATTACGGGGCACTTCCTTGTCTCGCTACCCTCTCGCCCATGACTACGCACTCGGTCGCGGATCTCGTTGCTCTCTTCACTGCGCAATGGGAAGAACTCACGGCGCCGGGGGCGAAGTACGCGATGGTAGAGACCGAGGTCATGGGCGTACCGATGAGGGTCCTGGAAGCGGCTCCGGGCAACATGCGTGACATCTGGGCGTTCTCAGCCGGGTATGGGGATGCCCGCTATCTCGTCTTCGAAGACGAGTGCCTCACGTACAACGAGGCCCACGCAATGGTTCGTTCCCTCGCATCGGAACTGGTTGCCGCAGGGGTGGGTCGGGGGGATCGGGTCGCGGTCGCGATGCGCAACTACCCCGAGTGGGTTCTGAGCTACTGGGCGATCGTCAGCACCGGCGCAGCGTGTGTGGGGATGAACGCCTGGTGGACCACCAACGAAATGGAGTACGCCCTCACAGATTCGGAGCCCAAGGTTCTCATCTGCGACGAAGAGCGACTCGAACGGGTGCGTCCCATCTATGACGCAATGCGGGAATCTTTCGGGATGAGCCTGATCTCGGTTCGGTCCGAGAATCCCCTGCCCACCGGCGGACGCCGGTGGTCCGACGTGGTGAGTGAGGACGACGCTCCCGAGAGCCTCCCCGTCGTTGAGATCGATCCCGATGATGACATGTGCATCTTCTACACCTCCGGGACCACCGGCTTCCCGAAGGGTGCCCAACTCACCCATCGGGGTTCGGTGCACAATCTTCTTCACATCGCGTTCATGCAGGACATCCCCAAAGGGATGGCCGCGGCGCAAGGAGTTGACGTCGAGGCCATGGCGGCGGCCGGCCCGCAGCCCTGTGTGATGGCTCCGACGCCGCTGTTCCATGTGACCGCCAACAACTGCCTGCTCCATCCTGCCACCGCCGTCGGCGGGGCGGTTGTGCTGACAAAGAAGTGGGATCCGGCCCGGGCGCTCGAGCTGATCGAGCGGGAACGTGTCACGGGCCTCAGCGGTGTCCCCACGATGGCCCGCGAACTGGTGAACCACCCTGACTGGAAGTCCCGAGACACCTCGTCGCTGCAGTCGATGGGTGGGGGAGGGGCGGCCTTCCAACCCGATCTCGTTGCCAAGATCGGTGAATCCTTGGAGACCGGGGTGCCGTCGACGGGTTATGGCCTCACCGAGACCCATGGCATCGTTACCGCCAACAATGCGGCCATGTACCTGGCCAAACCTGCGTCGTGCGGACCCGTGGTGCCCACCTGTGATGCGGTGATTCGAGACGAATTGGGAGGTGACCTCCCACAGGGTGAAACCGGGGTGTTGTGGGTGAAGGGCCCGATCGTGATCAAGGGATACCTCAACAAGCCCGAGGCCACCGCCGAGGCAATACAGAACGGCTGGTTCAACACCGGCGACATCGCCTACATCGACAAGGACGGTTTTGTGTTCATCGTGGACCGGGCCAAGGACATGGTGCTCAGGGGGGGCGAGAACGTCTACTGCTCCGATGTTGAGTCTGCGATCTATGAGCACCATGCGGTTGCTGAGGCAGCGGTCTTCGGCGTTCCCGACGACCGGTTGGGGGAGGAGGTCGGAATCGCGGTGGTACTCCAGGACGGTGCCTCACTCGACGAAGCCGAGGCCCGCGAGTTCTTGGCAGAACGTATCGCTGGTTACAAGGTCCCGCGCTATTTCTGGTTTCTCGATGACCACCTGCCCCGAAACGCCAACGGCAAGTTCCTCAAACGCACTCTCAGGGACGACCTGCTCAAATCCCTCGCCTGACCCCCACCCAAATCTCAGCTGGTGGCGACAAATTGTGTCGCTTCCAGCTGACGTTTCGGTGGAGTGTCGCTTCCAGCTGACAGAACGAGATCTCCGGGCCAGAAATCCGTCACGGCTCGGCACCACTACGATCGAGTGAATGTTGCCTCGCCGGGAGCGCACGGTTGAGATTCCCGAACGGATCGATCTCAATTACACGATAAAGGGGGCCAAGAACCCTGTGATGGTCGGCCCCGGCGCAAATCTGTGGTCCACCCGGACCCCGGTCGGTACCGCCACCCTGTACTTGGAGCGGAACGGGAGCCACGCACGAGGCCAAGCGTGGGGCGAGGGATCGGACTGGATACTCGAACAGATGCCGTCGCTCCTGGGGTTGAGGGATGACCTCTCCGGCTTCGAACCGGAGGGCAAAGTTGCGCGGGCCTTTGCCCGGCGTCCGTTTCGGTTGAGTCGCTCGGATCGTCCATGGGATGCGCTGATCGGGGCGATTCTGGGACAGAAGGTTCAGGTGACGAAGGCGGTTCAGTCTCGCAAGGCGATCGCCCGCCGTTTCGGTGACCCGGCTCCGGGACCCGAGATTGCGGGCCGCAGGCGCGGACGCGTTTTGCCGTCCCCGGAGACGATTGGATCGCTGGGATACAGCGACCTCCATACCTGCGGGGTGGAGCGTAAGCGGGCTGAGGTTCTGATCAGAACAGCGAAGGAAGTACGTCGGCTCGACTCATTGTGGGAAAAAGAGCCGGCGGAGGTTCGGGTAAGACTGGAGAAGATTCGGGGAATCGGTCCCTGGACTTCGAACATGGTGACCGCGGTTGCGTTCGGTGATCCCGATGCGGTCCCGGTGGGAGACTTTCATATCCCGAACAACGTTGCGTGGTGGTTGGCTGGCGAGGACCGAGCCAACGACCAGCGAATGCTCGAACTGCTGGAGCCGTATAGGGGGCATCGCTGGCGGGTGGTCCGGATGGCCAAAAGCAGCGGCTCAGCCCCTCGCTATGGCGCTCGACTCAGTCTCACTTCCGACGGGATGAGCCGAGGCCGCTGAGGGACGCTCAGCTCCACAGGCCCGCCAGCATGGTGTCGACGTGGTCGGCCACGTTGCTGCCCCCTGGAGAGGTGACTCGTAGATCGATTTCGTTCCTCGCGCCGTCGCCGATGGGTTCGAAGTGTTCGAGTGCCGGTTCGAGGAAACGAGACATCTGTGCATAGACGTGCCGATCATCGGAACCGAACCGATTGACGTGATATCGGAGGGGGAAGGAAATGCTGAGTTCTTCCTTGGCTCGGGTCATCGCCACGTACAGGAGACGCAGCTCCTCGGCCATCCCGTCCTGATCTCCGATCGCCATGTCGGATGGAATGTTCCCATCGGCAGCGTGCAGGAGATAGACATGACGCCACTCCAATCCCTTGGCCGAGTGGATGGTGGACAAGGTGAGCCAATCGTCATCGAGGTGGGGTGGACCGGCCCAGTCACCGGTAACCCCGGGCGGGTCGAGGGTGAGCTCGACCAACATCCGGCTTCTGGACCGGTACTGCTCTGCGGTGTTGGCAAGGCTGTCGAGGTCGGCCAGGCGAGCCGTCGGGTTGTCGTATTTGTTGGCCAAGAGCATCTCGCAGAACGGGCGGAGTCGGTTGATCTGCTCGGCGGGCGAGAGGGACTCATTGAGACAGTCCGTGAACGCAGCGCGCAGCTCGTTTACTTGTTCCCGGGCCGCGGTTGGGACCGTGCCGACACCATCGACGAACCTGCGCAGCGACTCGGTCTCGGGTTCGGTGAGCGCCAACTCGGTTCCGAGGCGCCGCTCGGTTGCCGGACCAACCCCTTCCAAGCCAGAGAGAACCCGGTGCCATGCCAGCTGATCGGCGGGATTGTCGAGAACTCGCAGGAGGGCCAGGAGGTCCTTCACGTGGGCTGCTTCGAGGTGCTTGAGCCCCCCGTACTTCACGAACGGTATATCTCGTCGGGTGAGTTCGAGCTCGAGACCGTTGCTGTGATGGCCAGCCCGGAACAGGACCGCCTGATCTCGCAGGTCGACGCCTCGCTCGCGACTGTCGAGAATCTGGTCCGCCACCCATGCGCTTTGGGCCGGCTCATCGTGGCAGGTGAGGAGCCGAGGGCTCGGACCGGCTGTCTTGGTACTCCACAGTTCCTTGGCGAAGTGAGGGGTCGACCCGCTGATCGGTTGACCGAGGACCGCATTGGCAGCCCGCAGGATGGGCATGGTCGACCGGTAGTTCTGCTCCAGCGTGATGGTCACAGCTCCCGGGAACCGGTCGGTGAAGTTCCACATGTTCGCGACGGTGGCTGACCTGAACCCATATATGGACTGAGCGTCGTCGCCGACCGCACAGAGCTGGGTCGATGGTCCCCTCATGCCGGCCACGATGTCGGCCTGGATCGGGTTGGTGTCTTGGTATTCGTCGATCAGAATGTGGTCGAACAGGTCGCCCAGGGCTGCGCCGAGAACGCTGGCGGTGAGAGCTCGCCAAAACAACAGAAGGTCGTCGTAATCGAGCACCGCATTGGCGCGTTTTTGAGCGGTGTAGCCATTGAAGATTGTCTTGAGATCCTCTCCGTGATCCGCACACCACGGAAAATGGTCCTCCAGGACATCGTTGAGCTTGGCTTGACCGCTCACCATGTGGCTGTAGATGCTGGCGATGGTGTTCGGGCGAGGAAAGCGCTTGGACCTCTCGCCGAACCCTTCCTCGGTTCGGACCATCGCGAACAGGTCGGTGGCGTCAGAGGAATCGAGCACGGTGAAGTTGGACGGCAATCCGGCCGCTGCTCCGAACTGACGGAGCAGACGATTGGCGACGGCGTGAAACGTGCCGCCCCACACCTGCCCCGCCGTTCGGTTGGCGCTGGCGACCCTGACCCGCTGCAGCATCTCCGCCGCCGATCGGCGCGTGAAGGTCAGGAGGAGTATGCGATTGGGGTCGGACCCTTCCTCGATGAGGTCGACCACTCGCGAGACAAGGGTTTTGGTTTTGCCGGTTCCGGCTCCGGCCACGATCAGTAGTGGATCACCTCGGTGTTCCACTGCGGCGCGCTGCATGGGGTTCAGAGTGTCAGTTGAAGCGAACATGCGTTCGTCACGCTAGCACGTGAGTAGGACGACTCGCGATGGCGGGTCAAATTGCTGTTGGTGAAAGTGAAATGCGGTTGTTTACACTAAAACGCGTGATGACGACGCTGGAACCAACACCCAAGCTGTCCCGCGGCGGCGTCGCGGCGGGTTTGTTCGCCGCAACCGGGGCACTCGTTGTGTCGGCTCCTGCCGTCGAACCCAC
>JBLYYW010000030.1:0-4296 GCA_048550155.1 Acidimicrobiales bacterium
CTAGGTGCCCGAGTTCTGGGAACGAAACGAAGGCGGCATGCCTCGCCTCTTCAGCGGCTGGCGGCTGGCCCATGCGCGCGGGCTTGCAGCCGATGGTGAACCCCACCCCTATGTTGAGGCCGAACCGGGCAAGACACTGTTCGAAACCATCGAACAGAGCGAGTACCCAGATGAAGAAACCTACATCATCCACCGTGGTCCCAATGTGTACGTGGTGTTGAACGTCTACCCCTACACGAGTGGGCATGTTCTGGTAATTCCGAACAAGGGTGTCGAGTCGGTGCACGATCTCCCGATCGAGATCTACACCGAACTCTGGTCAACGGTACGTACCGCGGCTGCGGCGGTGAAGGCAGCGTTCTACCCCCACGGCCTCAACATCGGGGTCAACGAAGGGATGGCCGGTGGTGGGTCACAACCGGATCATCTCCACGTTCATATCGTGCCTCGGTGGCGGGCCGACACGAACTTCATGACCTCGATCGCTGAGGTCAGAATTCTGCCTCAGACGCTCAGTCAGTCCTATGACAGAATCCGCCGCAAGTGGCCCACCAACTGATCGGCGGCGTTGGTCAACCGGTCCGGGCGGGCCACTACCCTTGAGTCGTGAGCGAAGAAGAGGACAACGGACTCGTCGACGAGTTACCCGATGATGTCGCGGCCACCGAGCGCGATCTCGAGGACTACATCTTCCCGAACAACAACCGACGCAAGATCCCGGGCTACTTGTACCTGGTCTGTGCGGTGGGGTTCGTAGGTTTCTATGTCGTCTATGGAGACGACGGGGTACTGGTGAACGTGGGATACCTGTGGGCCGCTGCGATCGCTGTGGTCGTCGGGGTCTACAGCATCCTTGCAGGCTGGAATCTCAATGTTGATGAACGGGATGCCTTGGTCGTGGCGGCGAGCGAGGTCGGTCAACCGATCGGGCCTGCCTCGGCCCAACTCAGCTGGCGTGGACTTCTCAGTCGACCTGTGTGGCGAATCCTGTGCTACAGCGCTGAGGATCCTCCACTCACCAGGGCGCTGGTAATCGTCGACGGCGTGGACGGTCATATCGTCGAGCGAATCATCGAGGACAACCCAGAGGATTGGCAGGAAGTGAAGGACAGCGCGAAATGAGCGACCGGTATTCCAAGCTTGCTCCCCGTGATCTGGTGATCACGATGCGGTCCCTCTCCCGTCGGTACGAGGAGGCGATCGGTCCGGTCCGGAGCGATCCTGAACGGTTTGCTCGCCGGGACGAGGTCATCGACGGTTTCTCGCTCAGCGGTCACATCGAGGGTCTTGCCCGGCATCTTGGTCTCCTCGAGAAAGAAATCTCCAAGTTGATCTCACAGGGCAAGCCCATCGTCAACGGCGACGCGCTCGCGGCGACACCACCCCCGGCTGTGGTTGATCGATCGATCGGGCTCGATGCCGCCCAGGCTGCCCTCACGACCTCCACCGACGCGATCGGCGCACTCCTCGACGGCTGTTCGAGCGAGCAGTGGTCGTTCCGGGCTGCCGCCACCAACGGGATCAAGGTCAGGATGTCCGATGTGGCCCAACACGCGGCGAGAATCGGAGCTGAAGGTCTGCGAGTGACCCAAACCATTGTGGACCGGCTGTAGCGCCCGCGATCACGTTGTGCTAACTTTTGCAAGCAAGTCCCTGTGTTGTCCGCTAGGGTGAGATAGCCTCGGTCGTGAGGCAGACAGTAGGAGTCAGCTGTGTTCGATGGAAATTTCCGTGACGGTGTCGACAAGATCACCGAGCCGATGGGGAGAGCCCTGTACCGAGTAGGTATCTCGGCCGATGTCATCACGGTGATCGGGGTCGGCATGGCAGCAGCCTGTGCAGCCTTTATCGCAACAGGCCATTTCTTCACCGCAGCCGTGTTCCTCGCATTGACCGGCGTCCCCGATGCGCTCGATGGCGCCGTCGCCAAAGCTTCGGGCAGTCTCGGACCTCGCGGTGCCTATTTCGACTCGGTCGCCGATCGGCTCTCCGATGGTCTGCTGTTCTTCGGAGCAGCGTGGTACTTCATCGGCACCGACACACCCCGGTTGGCCATGCTTCCTTTTGCGGTGTACCTCGCAGCTTCCCTGGTGAGCTACCAGCGAGCCAAGGCAGAGTCTCTCGGCTTCGATGCCAAGGGCGGACTCATGGAACGGGCCGAGAGATTTATCGTGCTCGGAATTGGCTTGCTGATTTCGCCGTTGTTCACCGCCGTGCTGTGGATCATGCTGGCGCTGACGGTCATCACTGTCGGCACTCGCTTTGTCAAAGTGTGGAAGCAGGCAACCGAGGTCACGCCACAAGCCGCCGCTGCGCATCGACCCGCTCGTTCTGCTCGAGCCGAACGGGTACGAGCTCGCAAGGAGGCGAGAGCGGCATCGATGGGCGAGTTCCGCTCGATGGCCCGCGAGCGAATGACCGGCTTCCGGCGGTAGGCCTCGCTGGCTTTGAGTCGTGATCTTGCCGTCCTCAGGATGGCTTCAGCAGCACTGCGGGTTGTACCACTAGGAGTGGCCAGCCGCATGGCGCGCTGGCTTGGCGAGTGGGCAGCAGGGCGCTTCTCGGCGACAGCAACATCGGGCCTTGCACACAACCTCAGAGTGGTCGGCACAGCACTTCCCGCCCGTGGCGCGCGCAAGGGGTACGGGTTCTACGCGAGGTACTGGGTCGACATGCTGAAGCTCCCCACACTGAAACCTCGGGTGATAGATCGCCGATTCTCGTTCATTGGCTATCACCACATTCTCGACGTTCAGCATGCTGGGGCTACACCGATCATGGTGTTGCCCCACCTCGGCTCGTGGGAATGGGCGGCTGCGTGGCTCGGGGTGGTCGATGGTCAGTCGGTGACAGCTGTGGTGGAGAAGCTCAAGCCCCCGGGATTGTTCGACTGGTTTCGGAGTACTCGCGAGGCGTACGGGGTGCGGGTCGTGCCGCTCGATCCGGATGCGTTTCGGACTCTCATGACAGCCGCAACCGACGGCGACTCGATCATCTGCCTCCTCGCCGATCGTGACATCTCCGGAACAGGGGTCGAGGTCGACTTCTTCGGAGAACGTGCCAGCCTTCCGGGCGGCCCAGCGCTGCTCAGTCTCCGCACGGGCTCTCCGTTGTTGCCCGTGGCCATCTATGACCGGGGTGCGACCCGGGAATGCCGAGTCCTTGCTCCGCTGTGGCCCGAGCGCACCGGCAGGCTCCGTGAAGATGTATCCCTCACGACCCAGCGAATGGCCGTCGAGCTGGAGTGCCTCATCTCAGAGGATCCTGTCCAGTGGCATGTCCTCTCCGAAATCTGGCCTCTGGCCGAATCCGGCACGGCCTCAAGACCATGACGTCACCCGGCCCCCGAATCGGTCTGGTTTGCCCGTACTCGATGGGTGTCTGGGGTGGCGTTCAAATGCAGGTGCTGGGCTTGGGACGGGCCCTTCGAGCCCTCGGCATGCCTGTTCAAGTCTTGGCGCCCTGTGACGGGCTACCTCCCGAACCTTGGGTGACCCCGCTCGGCAACTCGATTCCCTACGCCGAGAACGGGTCGATTGCGCCGCTTGCCCCTGACCCACCGGCCCAGCTTCGGCTGCTGGGTGCTGTGTGGGATGAACGCTTTGATGTCCTCCACCTCCACGAACCGATTGCCCCGGGGCCAACGCTCACGAGCCTCGTTGTGAAACCGGCGCCCCTGCTGGGAACCTTCCACGCTTCGGGCACGATCATGCCGTATCGCTGGATAAATGGCGTCGTTCGACAGCTGGCCGGCCGCCTCGACTATCGGGTGGCGGTCAGCGACGAGGCTGCGGCGACGGCTCGTCAGTCATTGGGTGGTGAGTACCGGATCATCCCCAACGCAATCGAGGTCGATCGATTCGCGGAGGCCGTCCCGTGGCCGACCGAAGCCCCAACGGTGATGTTCATCGGCCGGCACGAAGAGAGAAAAGGCGTTCGGGTCCTGCTCCAGTCTCTCGCGTATCTGCCGTCCGAGACAACGTTTTGGGTCGCAGGGCACGGCCCTGACACTGAGGCCCTCAAGGACGAGTTCCGGGATTCCCGAATCCACTGGCTCGGGGCGATCAGCGATGACGAAAAGCAGCGTCGACTCGCCGGGGCCGACGCGTTCTGTGTTCCCGCAGTCGGTGGTGAGAGTTTCGGCGTCGTCTTGCTCGAGGGAATGGCGGCTCGAACTCCAGTTGTGGCCAGCGATATCGCGGCGTTTCGGTTCGTCGCTCAACAAGGGGCGTGCGCCACTCTCTTCGAGAATGGAAGTCCAGAGCGGTTGGCAGAGGCGCTCTCTGCTGCCTTGGC
>JBLYYW010000031.1:0-3690 GCA_048550155.1 Acidimicrobiales bacterium
CTTTTCGATCTCAACCGTGCGGGTGAGGCCGCCGCGATCTATTTCGAGCTCTACCTCGGGCTCGTCAACCAGTGTTTGGTATTGAATGACATCGCGGAGCACTTCGCCGTTGATGGTCTTCACGACATCGCCAACAACGATCCCGGCTCGTCCCGCCGGAGACGCCAGATCAACAGCGATCACAACCGGCGCGTCGGCACTGGTTGCAGTGGGGATCATCCCACCAGTCTACGGACCGCCTGTGCCCGGGAAGCGGTGCCGATCGGCACCATATGGATCAACCGGCTAGATGAAAACTCGATCGTTCTCCAGCCAGGCCTTGACTTCTGAGGCCGGCATGGGGCGAGCGATGTGATATCCCTGCGATGCGTCGCAACCGAGGTCGATCAGTGCGTCCATGACTCCCTGCCGTTCCACACCCTTGGCGGTGGCGCGCAGACCGCCGCCGTGAGCCAGGCCGACGATGTGACGAATCACAGTCCGCGAGGTCGAGTCGTCCATGCATGTCCGGGTGAACTCGGGAGCGATCTTGAGTTCTGTTACCGGTAGCGAAGCGAGGAAGTCCATCGGGACCGAGGTTTTGCCGAAGTCGTCGATGGCGACGCCACAACCAAGATCTCGGAGCTGAGTGAGCACCTGTTCGGTTCGATCCCGTCGTCGGAACCCAACCGACTCGGGAACTTCGAGGGTAAGTCGTCGAGGTGAGACGCCGAACTCTTCCAACATGGCACGCACCGTCAGCGGCAAGTTGAGGTCTTCCACGTCGCGTGCCGAAAGGTTGACCGACAACGAAACGTCGCGATTACCCAGCGAAGCGAGCGCACCCAAGCTGTGGCGCAGCATGTAGTTGCTGAAGTCACGTCCAACTGGCAGATTCTCGATCTGGTTGAGGAACAGGGCGGGCGGAATCACGCCGCGTTCGGGGTGATTCCAACGGACCAACGCCTCGACTCCAATCGTGCGGCCGTTCCAGTTGTCAACGACCGGCTGGAGGTGGGCCTCGAATTCGTTCCGGTCGAGTCCCAGCCGTACTTGGGCGATCATCGCCAGCGACTGCTCCGTCTCCCGCTCGTGCTCGGGACGGAAGACTTGGAGTTGGGTCGCAGACCGTTTCGCAGCCTCCACGGCCATCACGGCTCGCTTCAGAGCCGTCGCTCCGTCGAGATCACCTGAGATCATGGCGATCCCAACCGAGGCGCTGATGTCGAGTTCCAGACCTCCGATCGTTGCCGGCTCGAAGAACTCAGACAGCAGCCGGGTAGCAACCTCAGATGCGGTGAAGTCGTCGGTGACGCTTGTGAGCAGTAATGCGAAGCGGTCGCCACCGACCCGGGCGCACACGTCGGAGTCTCGCGATCCTCTCCGCATTCGGTCTGCCACCAACCGGAGCACAGCATCGCCCTGGCTGTGGCCGATAGTGCTGTTCAACATGGCGAAGTTGTCGATGTCGAACAGTGCGAGAGCGGCGTCACCGGTCTCCGGCGCGTCAATTGCGTGCACCAGTGCATCCGTGTTGTCGAGCCCTGTCACCGCATCGACAGAAGCGACTTCGGCAAGCTTCTGCAGACGACCGGCGGCCTTCAAGAGGAACCCGATGGACGCAACAGTTCCGACGAGGGAGATGCCGGCCATGCCAAGCCATGCTGACCTTCGATCGACATCGATCAGCGCCATCATTGGGAGCAGCAGAGAAAAGATCCCAAGGTGAAAGAGGTTTCGCAGGCGAGCGACATCGACAGGCATAGGTCTCCATCGGCCACTTGTTCATGCATCCACAGGGGCTAACCTACCCAATCTTGTGGATCGTCTGACCCCCGCCGGCGGAGAAGACCGGCGCACCATGTGACGAAAATGACTGGTGAGTTTCAGACGTGCGCTGCCACGCTGGCCCGAGGGCCCACTACTGTCACACCCGGTGGTAGCGAGCGACGGGAATTCGAACAACCCCAGGGCCTCGGGTCGCGGGGTGTTTGGGACCCCCGAACCGAGCACGCAGCGAATGATCATTCGCCCGAACCGAACCGCTCCAGATCCGCCACCGAAACCGTCGGCGACACAATTCGCTGTCGGCAAGTCTCTGGCGCATGCACGGGTGCTGCGGCCGGCAAACCTTGCGTCGATCATCATCCTGGGCGCGCTCTTGGCTTCCGTGGCTGCGGTCGGCATCGGTCAGCTCCGGGCCTCTCCCGCTCCTTCGATATTGGGGGCAACCCAGACCCTGCCGGCCTCCACAACCACACAGAACTCGACCTCTTCCACAGCATCAGATTCGGTGGTGCTCGCTCAGGTTGACCCGACGTCGACAGCACAAGAAACAACCTCGTCGACAGCACATGCAGCGACCGCTCCGACGGCGGTGGCCGTGCGCACAGGCGCCGCTCTTGCCCCGGCCTCCGCCGAAGAAACTCCGGCGACGACCCAGGCTCCAACCACCACTGAAGCCACGACCACCACCGAAGCCACCACCACCGAGGCTTCCACCACCGAACCACAGACAACCACCGAACCACAGACAACCACCGAAGCCCAGACAACCACCGCGGCCCCAGAGACAACGGAGGCTTCGACGACATCCTGGGCCACCACGACCACGAAGAAACCAAAACCCGAGAAGTCTTCGACCACCAAGAAGCCGAAACCGCCGAAGACAACGACCGGTGAATTACCGTCAGAGCCGATCGATCCAACCACGACCGTTGTGCTCAGCACCACGACGGCGGAGGGAAGCACAACACTCCCCCCAACGACGGCAACTCCCGATGACGATCACAACGACCGCGATGACGATGACCGCGATGACGATGACCGCGATGACGATGACGAGGAAGATGACTAGTACATCTCTCTCAGCTGAATCTCATCAGATCCGATAGCGGTCCATGCTTGTGGGTACGACTACGGGATGAAGGTTGCAATCGTCGGGTCAGGAATCTCAGGTCTCACCTGTGCCCACGTACTAGGACCCCACCACGACGTCGTTCTGTACGAGGCTTCGACCCGTATCGGCGGTCATTCCAACACCGTGACCGTGACCGACCCGACCCACGGAGAAGTCGGGGTCGACACCGGATTCATCGTCCACAACGATCGGAACTATCCGAATCTCACGCGGCTCTTTACCGAGTTGGGTGTTGAGACCGTCGACACCGAGATGAGCTTCGGCGTTGCCGACGAAGCAACCGGATTCGCCTATCGGGCTACGAACCTCAACACCCTGTTGGCTGATCGTAGAAACCTGCTTCGCCCACAGCTCTACCGCATGCTGTTCGACATCGCTCGGTTCTACCGAAGCGGAGCCAAATTCCTGGCCGGCGGTGACGACCAGACAAGTTTGAAGGAGTTCCTGTCCAACGGACGATACTCGAAGACGTTCGTTGAGCTCCACCTGGTGCCGATGGGGGCATCGATCTGGTCTGCGGACCCTGCATCGTTCGACCAATTCCCTGCTCGGAGTCTGCTGAGGTTCCTCGACAATCACGGGCTTCTCAGCGCTGGGAATCGCCCGCAATGGAAAGCGATCAAGGGCGGGAGCCGGCAGTACGTCGACAAGATCCTTGACCAGTTCGAGGGGACCGTGCTCACAGGAAGTCCGGTTCTCGGCATCCAGCGCAGACCAGATGGCGTAGAGATCTTCACCGATACAAGTACCGAGGTCTTCGATGCTGTGGTGGTGGCCTGCCACAGTGACCA
>JBLYYW010000032.1:0-9353 GCA_048550155.1 Acidimicrobiales bacterium
CAGGAAGAGGAAGCCGAGTTTGCCAACCGCAAGGGGTATTCCAAGCACAAGCCGGCGCTCCCGCTCTATACCCAGGACGATGCGCTCGCATGTTTGAACCAACTTCGGCCCGTGCCGTTCGATACCGTTCAGTCGCTGCTGCCCGGTGTCGAGGCAACGTGGAGGCGGGCCGGACACATCCTCGGTGCGGCTTCCATTGATCTACATCTGAGTGATCGGGATCGTCATGTGGTCTTCAGCGGCGATCTCGGGCGTTCGACCCATCCGCTCCTTCTCCCGCCCGCTGCGATCGGCCAAGCCGACGTCGTCGTTGCCGAGTCGACCTACGGAGACGAGAACCATCCCGAGAACGACCCTCGCACCGCAATCGCCGACGTGGTGAATGAGGCGGCCCGGCATGGGGGCGTCGTGCTCATCCCGGCCTTCGCCGTCGATCGGACTGAGATCGTCCTGTGGTACCTCGACCAACTGGTCGCCGACGGTCAGGTGCCCAAGCTCCCCGTCTTCGTCGACAGTCCCATGGCCAGCCGTGCACTCGAGGTGTACCGCAGTGAAGCCCGTGCCGCATCGCCTGAAGTACGTCCTGAGTTCCACGGCATGGATCTCTTTGGTTCGATCGACATCACCGAGACAAAGACCGTCGATGCGTCCAAGGAACTGAACATGCGGCGAGGACCAATGGTGATCGTGTCCGCTTCGGGAATGGCCACCGGCGGGCGAATCATTCATCATCTGGCGAATCGGATTGGAGACAACCGCAACGCGGTCTTGTTGGTCGGGTTCCAGGCACCCGGTACCCGTGGCGATGCATTGCGATCGGGGGCCCGGCAGCTCAAGATGTTCGGTCACTACCACCCTGTCCGGGCTCAGGTCTCCTCGGTCGCCCTGTCAGCGCATGCCGACCAGGATGATTTGGTTCACTGGGTCGAGACCTGCTCACCGTCCCCGGAGATGGTGTACGTGAACCATGGCGAACCCGATGGCTCCGAGGCTCTGGTGAACGTGCTCACCACCAAGATCGGCATTGACGCCGTAGCTCCCCGGGCGGGTGAACGGGTCCGTCTCGACCCTCGACCCGTCGGTCAGAACGACCGGGCGTGAGCACAGATGGTCACACCTCAGCCCGATGGCCAGATGCTCGTGTCGGGATTGAACTGGCTCCATGCGAACCAAAACGATTGGTGACTTCCAAGATCGTTACCGTCCGCATCCAAGGCTCTGATGCCGCTGCCGACCGGTTCGATCACGATGCCGTCGACTTCGATCGAGCCGCCGTTCTGTAGCGTCGCCGCGGCGATGGCCACGTGGAAGGCGATCGGTTTGCCGCTGTCGGGTGAGATGACACCGAGGATCGGCTCCTGTACCGGGAGCCGTGGGTCCACGTCGCCGATCGGAAAGATCGGCCCGTTGTCGTCTCGACCCCGAAGCGGGTCCAGGCCGTTCGGATTGTCGAAGTCGAGGTCTTCGGTGAGGATGGTCGTGTTGGGATGTTCGGCCTTCCACGCTCCCCAGGTCGTGGTGGCGACAGAGATCTGAGGGAGGATTACTCCTGCGTCTGCCAGGGGTCCGGTTACCGCAGTGCCGGCGAACGTGTCGAACACACTCTTGGTGTTGAGGTCGTACATCACCTTGTTGGAGCGGTTGAGCAGACCGCTGGTGCGGAGGATGGGACGATCGAAGCCGTCGATGTCATCGGTGAGAAACACCTGCGCTGACCCACACAGGGTGCAGTACGGCATGGCGAAGTCGCGGCCGCCGAGGGTGTCGTTCACCATTTCGCGGATCTCCATGATGTGTTTGGGGTACGCACGGGTTTCGCCGCCGATCTCGACCCCGAAGACAAGCCGGTCGTCGGGATACCACGCGCCACCGGCGGTGTCGGTCACTGTCGGGTTGTCGGCGGCGGGGATGCAGCTGGCTGGGCAAGGTTCGGTATCGCCGAAGGGGCGGTCGTCGATCAAGACTCCACCCCAGGACACGTACCTCCAGTCGACCTCGCCGGTCTCATCGAACAATGGCTCCCAGCGCGGTTCGACCAGTGTGTAGAGCCGTTTCTTGACCTCGAAATAAACTGGCGGGGCTGGTACGTCCCACGCGATGAGATGGTCGGTGTATCTCTGCCAGTCGTCCTGAGGTTGGAGTGACAGGTCCGCCACCTGGAGGGCATTGCTGACCACCCTTGGTCGCGTGTCCTCACCGAAGACGAACCTCAGGAGGTCGCTGAACACCCATCCGAGCCGAACGTCTTCCGACTCGCCAAGAACGTCCAGCGCTTCCCGCTCGTCGACGTCGAAGAATCGGTCGTCGAGGGTCGGTCCGAAGAGTTGCTCCAGCGCTGCTTCCACGGGCTCGGACAGAGGGCCGAAAGGAAGAGTTGGAGGATCCTCGAACTCGATCTGTTCTCCGATTGTCAAGGTCGGGACTTCAATTGTCGAACCGGACCTCGCAACGGGGCCGGAGCCCGTTGAGGTGCAGCTGGCGAGGGCGATGGTTGCGCTCGCGACGCTGACGAAAAAGAGCTGACGCATGTGTTTCAGAACCGGTTGCGCGGATCAGAGCTTCCAACGATCGGTAGTAAAAGGGGCTTAGTTCGAGCGACACAGCTCAAAGCCAAGTTATTCTCCTGCGAATGGTCGAGCACGTGTTTCACAGCCCACTACCCGACGTAACGATTCCCGACGTTGCGTTGACTCAGTTTGTTTTCGGTAGCGACCCGTCGCCGACTCAGACAGCCATGATCGATGGCGCAACCGGTGCTCGGTGGTCCTTCGCCGAGTTATTCGATGCGATCCGCCGACTGGCCGGGGGTTTGCAGGAGGCTGGCGTGAAACCGGGTGTCTGTGTTGGGCTGATGGCACCCAACATGCCTGAATACACACTGGTGTTCCATGCGGTCGCACTTGCCGGCGGGACGGTCACCACGATCAATCCTGTGTACGGTGCCGAAGAAGTCCGTTTCCAGCTCGACGATGCCAAGGCGACCATGCTCGTGGCCGCCGCCCCGTTTGCCGAGACTGCAGTGGCTGCGGCGGAGGGTTCCTCTGCCACAGAGGTCGTCACGATCGGTTCGGTTCGGGGCCTGCGTTCCATCGACGATTTGGCCGGCGAGCCGATCGATCAGGTGGACGTCGATGTGGCCGAGCACACGGTCGTTCTTCCGTACTCGTCGGGCACCACCGGATTGCCAAAAGGCGTCATGCTGACCCACTACAACTGCGTGGCGAACCTCGCTCAGAGCAACGCGATGTTGGAATACGAGCAAGGCGAGGTTGCACTGGCGGTCCTTCCGTTCTTTCACATCTACGGGATGCAAGTGCTCATGAACGGGCTTCTGGCCGAAGGAGTCACGGTCGTCACGATGCCCCGTTTCGACATGGAACAGGCGTTGTCACTCATTCAGGAGCACGGGGTCACTCAGTTCTATGCGGTTCCCCCGATCGTTTTGGGGTTGGCCAAGAGTCCGCTTGTCGACGAGTTCGACGTCTCCTCACTGCGGAAGATCTTCAGCGGCGCGGCCCCACTGGGAGCCGAACTGGCCGACGAGGCAGCTGCCCGGGTTGGCTGCGTGGTCGTCCAGGGATACGGGATGACCGAACTGAGCCCGATCAGCCATGCGACCGTGGGCTCGGACGTGAAACCCGGTTCCAATGGTGTCACTGCACCCAACACGATGTGCCGAATCGTCAGCCCCGACGGCGTCGATCAGGGTGTTGACGAGGAGGGTGAGCTCTGGGTGAAGGGACCCCAGGTGATGAAGGGATACCTGAACAACCCTGAGGCAACAGCGCTCACGATCGATGACGGCGGTTGGCTTCACACCGGCGACGTCGCTCGAATCGACGCCGACGGCCACATGTACATCGTCGATCGTGTGAAAGAACTGATCAAATACAAGGGGTTCCAGGTTCCACCGGCAGAACTCGAGGCGCTCATCGTCACCCACCCGGCTGTCGTCGACGTTGCGGTCGTCGGTGTACCCGACGTTGAAGCCGGCGAGCTGCCCAAGGCATTCGTGGTGTTGAAACCAGACGCCGAGATCTCCGCCGAGGAGATTCAGGAGTTCGTCGCTGGTCACGTGGCGTCCTACAAGCAGATCCGTTTGGTTGAGTTCACTGACTCGATTCCCAAATCGGCAAGCGGCAAGATTCTCCGTCGCCAGCTTCGCGAGTGAACCGGAGCCCTCGTCAGGGCCGTTGCGTTCTCTCGAGCGGCTTCCGCTGGAGGGTCCCGGTGATCATCTTCGGGGCGGCCGTGGAAGAACGCTGACCTCAGGTGCTGGCGAAGTCGACGGTCGCCTGGTCTGCGTTGTCGCCGGGCCCTTTGCCCTTGAACTGGCTCATGTAGAGGGCGTAGTAGAAGCCTCGCTCGGCCATCAGCTCGTCGTGGGAGGCCATCTCTTCTATCGCGCCTCCATTTAGAACCATGATGCGGCTGGAATCGCGGATAGTAGCGAGGCGGTGAGCGATCGAGAAGCTCGTCTTGTCGTCCATGAGCGCACGCATGCCGTCCTGGATCAATTTCTCGGTGCGAGTGTCGACGTTGCTCGTCGCCTCGTCCAAGATCATCATCTTGGGATCGGCGACCATCGCCCGAGCGATCGTGATCATCTGGCGTTGGCCCTGGCTGAGATTGGCGCCGCGCTCGGTCAGCATGGTTTCGTAGCCGTCGGGCAGAGCGCTGATGAAATCGTGAGCGTTTGCCTTCTTCGCGGCGGCGACAGCTTCGTCAGGCGTCGCCCCCTCGCGTGCATACAGCAGGTTGTTCATCACGGTGTCGGTGAACAGAAACGCCTCCTGGAGGACCACGCCGATCTGCTTGCGCAGACTTTCCTGTGTGAGCGTGCTCAGATCCTGACCATCGATGAGGATCCGGCCGCTGTCGATCTCGTAGTAGCGCGTGAGGATGTTGATCAGCGTGCTCTTGCCGGCTCCGGTTGGCCCGCAGATGCCGATGCTCTCACCGGGTGCTACATCGAAGGTGTTGTCCCGCAACACCAGGCTTCCTGGCACGTAGCCAAAGTCGACGTTTTCGAACTGGATGCGTCCACCGCCGAATTCGTAGTCGACGGCGTCGGATGCATCAGCGACCTCCGGACGCTCATCGACGATCCGCAGCACGCGCTCCCCACCCGCTGAAGCGTTGAGCGTGGTCGTCACGAGATTGGCGATCTGGGCAAGCGGAGACGAGAGCAGCGCTGAGTACGAAGAGAACGCCATCACTGTGCCGACATCGGCCTTGCCGTTGATCACCATGAAGGTGCCCGCCAGCAGCACGAGGACGTTCTGAAGCAGGCTGAGCATCTGGGTGGCCGGGAACTGCATCAGCGACGCCAAGAAGGCGCGTGAACCGATCCGGTGAGCTTCTGTGATCTCGGCGACATGGGCATCTCTGGCCCAACCGTGTCGCCCCTTGCTGATGATGACCTTGTGCCCGCTGAGCGTTTCCTCCTGGAACGCACTGACATCGCCGAGCACGTCCTGCAGTTTTGCGAATGCCGGTGAGGCAACCCGTGCCACCAGGTAGACGGCGCCGAGCAGGAGCGGAACGGTCACCAGCGCAACCACGGTCAGCCGCCAGTTCATCACGACCATCACGATCAGGATCATGAAGATCTGCACAACGGCACGAATGATTTGGCTGACAGCGTTCGTGTAGAAGAGTGACACGACCTCGGCGTCATTGGTGACATTGCTCGAGAGCTCGCCAGGGGGGTTCGAGAAGAAGAAGCCCATCGACAGCGTCTGGAGGTTGCTGAACATGTCGACATTCAGTTCGAACAGGCCTTGACTCGCCATGCGGGAGAACATTCGGTCCGACAGCAGGCTGAAGAACAGATACACGCCACCGGCGATCAACCCTGCGATTCCCCAGGGCGTGAGGTCGGCCTTGTCACCACCGTCGGTGATGACGTTCATTCCGCTCCCCATGATGAAAGGGATCGCGGTCAGCCCGAGCAAGGCGACGATGCGCACTACCACGGCGAGGGCGAACGTGGCCCTTTTGGGCCCTCCGATCATGTAGCCGAGCAGGCGTGGGATTGTCCTTGGGCGGTATTCGAGTTCGTCGATACCCGCGACCGGGTTGGTGCTGTCGCTCATGACGCCGCCCCTTCCAGGTCGGTGCCCGCAGTGATTCCGCCGCCGAGCTGGGACTCGTAGATCTCCTGGTACAGCTCACTATCCCGTAGAAGTTCCTCGTGGGTGCCATCGGCGAGTACCTCCCCGTCTTGGAGGAGGAAGATGTGGTCGAGGTCGATCACGGCGCTGATGCGCTGGGCCACGTAGATGGTCGTGGCTCCCTCGACGAATCCGGGGATCGCCGCCTGGACGCGGCCCTCGGTCGACGCGTCCAGCGCGCTCGTGCTGTCGTCGAGGATCATCACGGTCGGTCGGGTGGTCAACGCCCGGGTGATCGACAGGCGCTGGCGCTGCCCACCGGAGAAGTTGTATCCGCGCCGGGCGACAGGGGCATCCCATCGCTCGGGCAGGTTCTGGATGAATCCGAATGAATCTGCGGCTCGAGCAGCGTCGAACATCACTGCGTCCTCGACCTCGGGTGCACCGAACTTGAGATTCGGCCGCAACGGAGCCTTGAACAGGACTGCTTCCTGAAGCGCGATACCGACGAGACTGCGCAATTGGGCGAGCGGGATGTCTCGGACATCGACACCGTCGATTGTGATACGCCCCCCGGTGACGTCGTAGAAACGGGGGATCAGGTTGACGAGGGCCGACTTTCCCGCACCCGTCGCACCGAGGAACCCGACCCGTTGCCCTGGCTCGATCTCGAGATTGATGTTGCGCAACGCCGGTGGGTCGAAGGTTCCGTCGGGGCGTCTGAACGCGAACGAGACGTTCTCGAAGCGGACCCGACCAGCCAGCGCATCGGGTTCGACCGGCTCGACGCCGTCGCGGTCGACCACGGTCGGTTCGGCGGTGTACGCATCGAGCACCCGTCTGGCGGATACGTCACCGCGCAGTATCAACGGCAGCACCAGAGCCACGAGCGCAAGCGGTGTCACTGTGAGCGACAAGTACTGGGTGAACGTGCTGACCTCGCCGACGGTCATGTCACCGCCACCCAACACGTTGCGCCCCCCGGTCCACATCCCGATGATGATGGCGAGCTGACCGAGCCCGGTCAGAAGCGGGGCCATGAACGCTACTCGCCAGGCAGCTTCGAAGTCGGGCGTGCGGATGGCGGCGGCATCACCTGTGAATTTCTCGATCTCGAGCCGCTCACGCACAAATGCCTTGACGACGTTGATGCCCGACAGGTTTTCCTGAAGGGTGGTGCTCATGTCATCGAGCCGTTCTTGGCGCTCGTCGTAGGAGCGGGAGATGCCCGGCACCAGAAGCCCCATCACAGCTACTACCAGCACGATCACGATCAGGAGCACCCACACGAGCTGAGGGGTGTTGATCACTGCGAGCACCAGAGTTGTAACCAAGATGAACGGAGCGAACGAGCCGAGCATGATTGCGTACATCACGGCGTTCTGGATATTGACGGCGTCGGCGTTCAGTCGCACCATCAGCTGGCTTGTTGGCCTGTGGTCGAAGTTCTCGAACGAGTACTCCTGGAGCTGGTCATAGAGGCGTCGGCGGATCATGAACGCGGCGCCTTGTGAGAAGAAGACTGCCTGCGATGCGGCGATCGCCATCGCGGTGCCCATCAGAAGCGCCAGCAGGATCATCTGCAACCCGATGCTGATGGCCGCTTCTTCGTCGCCGGCCACCATCCCGTCGTCGACGAGTGCGCTGATGAGTGTGGCGAAGAACACCGTGGCAATCGCAGCGACCGCCATCGCCAGTTGGGAGACGATGAATCGCCATCTGTATTCGCCGACGAGGGCGAAGATTCGGAAGAAAGCGGTGGGCATTGAGAACTCCGTCGGGTGAGTGGTACCGAGGTAAGCTACTCGCCGATTTGTTCATGGCGACCAGGCGGGCTGCGAACCAATGTCAGCTGCGCCTATTGAGCCAGGCAGTGTTCACGAACCGTAGGCCAGGGTGAAACGGCGACCGTCCCTACTGCGGTCTACCTCCAAGATGTGACCGCTCAATCGGAAGCAGTACGTCATCTTCTGGGCGACCGACCGGTCTACGTTGAGCGCAGTTGCGAGGTCCGCAGTGGTGAAGGTGGTGGGCAAATCGGTTGGGATGAAGTGTGCCACGACCTCGTCCATGGAGCCGAGTAACAGGGTCGAATCGAGCCTCTCGATTCGACGGTCGAGTGTCCGGTACCCGCCGAGGCCACGGCGTGCCTTGGGATCTCTGGTCTGAGTCTTGATCACCTCGACCAACACCACCTCGAGCTCGAGGTTGGGATGATCGAGGAGCGTTGGAATGCTCACCAGCTCGTCGAACAGCGAGTGCGCCGAGCCCCGCTTGGGAGACAGGCGGGGCTTCTTGTCATCTCTCTCGAGCCGGGTTCGGATGGCGATCGGGTGCACGATCGTGATCCGGTAGTCGGGAAGCAAGTGGTCGAGTTTTGTTCCCATTGCGCCGAAGGATCCGGTCTGAATCTCGATGAGTTCGGGATCATCTGAGTCGACATTGCGGGCGATATCGGCCACGAACTGACCGATCGGGTACTCCAACCTGTCGCCCGGTTCGGCGTACAACTCCTTCAGCTCACGGTGCAGACTGCTCTCGTTGAGCGTGCCGACGATGGGTTCCACAGCTCCGATGGATGCGACCCTAGGGCACTTCGGCGCTGTACGGGGTCACAGGCCCCGACGGGCTCACTCGGGGAGATCGTGGACCGGGAGCGTCACCAGGAGAGCCCTCACAGCGTCGAGCGTGTCGGCCTGGGAAGCAACCTTGTCTTCTCGGTAGCCGCGAACCCGGGCGAACCGCAATGCGACCCCGCCGGGATAACGCTTGGACTCGTGGCTGCTGTCGACTGCGATCTCGACCACGAGTTCGGGTCGGGCAAACACTGTGATGCCTTCCCGGTGGGTCTCCCGTTCCAAGATCTCCATGGTCTGCCAGGTCAGGACGGCGTCGGTCAGCCCCTTGAAGGTCTTGCCGACCATCACGAACTCGTCGAGTTCGGGGTCGCTGGGGTTGCGGGCGCCAAGGTGCAAATTGGACAACCAACCCTGGCGGCGGCCGTGGCCCCACTCGGCGCCCAGCACGACCAGATCGAGAGTGTGGACCGGTTTCACCTTCTTCCAACCTTTTCCTCTCTTCCCGGCCTCGTAGGTGGTCGTGAGCGCTTTGACGACAACACCTTCGTGACCTGCTGCGAGCGCAGCGTCCAGTTGACGCTGCGCCTCGACAGGTTGATCGGTCAGCACCGAGGGGACTCTCAGGGACCCCACCGTGTGCGTCAGAAACTCGGTCCGC
>JBLYYW010000033.1:0-10771 GCA_048550155.1 Acidimicrobiales bacterium
ACATTGTTCTGAAGAACTACATCGCGGGTGGCGGCTACATGACCTGCCCCACCCAGACCGCCCCGTCTCAGCTTACGAAGCCGTCCGCCGGACGGCAGCACGGGGGAGACCGACGCCCCATACGTCGGCTCGAACGGTCACAAACGAAAGGAATTCTGATATGAAAACCAAAAGATTCATTCCTGCTCTGGTAGCGCTCGTGCTGCTATTAGCGCTCGTTGGCGTCGCTCCTGTAGCGGCAAAACCGAACCATTGTGAGCGCAAGCCGAATCACCCGAAGTGCACGCGCAACACCACAACCACAACCCAGCCGGTGACGACAGTCCCGACTACCGCCCCTGCCACAACAGCACCGGCGCAGCCGACAACGACGATTGCTCAGCCTGCGCCAACCACGACACAGCAAACCACAACCACAACACCGCCTACGACACAGCAGTCGACAACCACTACCGAGGTACCGTCTGGTGTTGTGCGAGATTGGGGCGAGGTGAATCACGCCGATTGGGCCAGAGTGTTCGGGCTCCCACAGAGTGACCTTTTGTGGACATGGCAGTCATATCCGTCGGGCAGCAATGAGCTCGACGATGTTCAGCTCCTCGGAGGTGACGTGGTACGGCAGCGGTTCGTTCCGAACGTCGGGCGGTCAGACACTGGCACACCCAACCAGCAGGTCGTGTTTCGTCTCGACCCTGCCCGCAAATACACGATCAGCCAGGAGGTCCTTTTCGAGCCTGGTTGGTCCTGGGGCAAGGACTCGCGCGACTCCAACCAGCTGGGCAAGATAGGGCTCGGTGTCCTCGGCGGGTCACATGCGTCCGGAGGGTCCGGAGCGAGCGATGGCTACTCGTCACGGTTCATGTGGTACCCATCAAACACGTTGTCGGCGTACCACTATCACGCTGACCGCAGTCAGCGATGGCCCTACGGCGATCAGGCCACTGCCGGCCAGCTGTCGGTAGGGGTTTGGCATTCGATGACGATGGAGGTTGTCGCCAACAGTTCGACCGGGGCGGCTGACGGGTCTCTTCGGGTGTGGCTCGATGGCGAACTGACCCGCGAACTGACGGGACTCCGTTGGATGGATTCGGGTGGTTCAACCGATATCGATCAGCTCACCTACGCCAGCTTCTTCGGCGGGTGGGGTGACAAGTACGCTCCGCCGACCACGGTGTATGCCCAGCTCCGGAACTTCCAAGTTGTAGCCGGCTGAGTCGACGTGGAGCTGGCGGAGGTGCAACTCACCTCCGCCAGCTCGACAAGGCGCCAGCGAGTGAGAACATGAAACACGCAGGCCCGACCAAGCTCGGAACCTGCGTGGAACGCTCCCGCGACAAACCCGTAGCGAGAAGGGCCGAAGAGTTTCATGAAGCGAGCGCCAGCGAGTGAGAACATGAAACACGCAGGCCCGACCAAGCTCGGAACCTGCGTGGAACGCTCCCCCTGAAGGGGAATAATTGTGTGGGCCGGGGAGGATTCGAACCTCCGTAGGCGAAGCCGGCGGATTTACAGTCCGCTCCCTTTGGCCACTCGGGCACCGACCCAATGGTGCGCACTCGGTGAGAGTGCGAACGACGAGGGTAGCGGATCGCTACGGTGTCTCCATGCCGAGTTTTGATGTGGTCTCTGAAATCGACATGCAGGAAGTACGCAACGCCGTCGATCAGGCCAGCCGTGAAATCAACAACCGTTTCGACTTCAAGGGCACCGATTCCTCGATCGACCTCAACGACAAGGACAACGTGATCACCGTCGAGTCCGCCAGTGATGATCGCCTCGCAGCGCTTCGACAGGTGCTCGAGGAGAAGTTCGTGAAGCGTGGCGTGTCGCTGAAGTCGGTCGACTACCAGGATGTCGAGGCTGCCTCGGGCGGGCGGGCTCGCCAGCGAATCGACCTCAAGGCGGGCATTTCCTCCGACATGGCGAAAAAGATCAACAGCCGCATCAAGGACATGAAGCTGAAGGGTGTGCAGAGTTCGACCCAGGGCGATCAGGTCCGCGTCACCGGAAAGAAGCGAGATGCCCTTCAAGAGGTCATCGCTGGTTTGAAGGAAGCCGACCTCGAGCTGCCGCTGCAGTTCAACAACTTCCGCGACTAGCCATGGTCGACACCCGGCTGGCTCGCCTCAGCGACGCCGAGGCGATTCGGGCCATCTACAACCATTACGTGACCACGACCACGGTCACCTTCGACATGGTCCCGCGATCGCTGGAACAGCAGGAGGCATGGCTTTCTGAGCGCTCCGGTGCTCTGGCGGTGATCGTCGCTGTCGACGTGGACGACAGGGTCATCGGGTTCGCAAGTCTCAGCCCCTACAAGCCTCGCCCGGCCTACAGGACATCGGTCGAGAACAGCGTGTACGTCGATCCGGGCTCAGCACGTCAGGGGGTCGGCCGCGCTTTGATGGCCCGTCTGATCGAAGTAGCCAACGACCATGGCTACCACGCAATGATGGCTCGGATCGCAGACGCCAACCCGGCAAGCGTCGGTTTGCATGAAGCGGTTGGTTTCGAGCTGGTGGGGATCGAAAAGGAAGTGGGTCGCAAATTCAACCGTTGGCTCGACGTGGCCGTGATGCAACGGTTGCTCTAGCGACTTCAGACTCTGGGGTGCAGCGCACCAGGCCGTCGGAAATCGCTCTACATCCACTCGTTGCTGCGGAGGCGGCGGATTCGCTCCTCCGCCGCAGGATGGGTCGTGAACAGGTTGGTGAACGACACCTTGCGGTTGTTCAGCGGATTGATGATGTAGCTGGGTGCTTGAGGCGGTGGGATCTCACTTGGGATCCTGAGGCTGTAGCCGTGCAACTTGGTCAAGGCATCCGCCAGAGGGTTGCCGTCATTGAGCCAGCGGGCGGCCGTCCGATCGGCCTCGAATTCCCGGCTGCGACTGATCGCCATTTGAAGAATGCCTGCCGCTAGCGGCGCCAACATCGCGAACGCGATCGCAATGATCGGGTTGCCATTGTTTTCTCTCCGACCTCCGCCGAACGCTCCCATCCACAACGTCATGTTGGCTGCATAGGAAATGGTGGTGGCGATCCCGGCTGCGATCGATCCAGTGAGGATGTCTCGGTTCCGGACGTGGGCTAGTTCGTGTGCCAGTACCCCTCGGATTTCCCGCCAATCGAGCGCCTGGAGCAGGCCGGAGGTAATGCAGACCGCAGCGTTCTTGGGGTTCCGTCCGGTCGCGAACGCGTTTGGCTGCTGCTCGGGCGAGACGTACAACCGCGGCATTGGCATACCCACAGACGATGTGAGCTCGTGCATGATCTGGAAATACTCGGGCATCTCCTGCGGAGTGACTTCCACCGCCTTGGCCGACCGGATGGCGAGCTTGTCGCTGAACCAGTAGCTCCCGCCCACGGTGATCAACGCGATGATGAACGCGATAGTGAGGCCGGTGCTACCGCCCAGGAGCTGCCCGGCGAGCATGATGAGGCCGGCCATACCTCCGAGAAGAACTGCTGTCTTGACTCCGTTTTTCATTGTCCTGTCCTAACGAAGTGGAGCCACCAAAGAGTTCCCGGCTCCGAATCTAGGCTGATGGGATGGCTGATTCGGTGAGAGTCGATCGTTGGCTGTGGGCAGTTCGTGGATTCAAGACCCGTGCCCAGGCCAATGAAGCGTGCACCAAGGGAAGGGTGCGGGTCAACGGCGAAGTCTGCAAACCGGCAACCAAAGTACGACTCGGCGACCGAGTCGAAGCCAGGCGCAAAGATCGGGTGCTGGTCTACGAGGTGGCACAAGTGTTGGAGAAGCGGGTCGGAGCGGCACTGGCTGCTGACGCAGTTGTCGACCACAGCCCACCGGTCACACTTCCGAACCGCGATCCACTTGAGGCCGTCGCCCCGACCCGAGACCGAGGCGCTGGACGTCCGACGAAGCGCGACCGTCGTCGGATAGAAGAGTTTCGGCGCCGCTGAGAACCGAAGTCCGGCTACTTCGTCTCGGTGAACTCGGTCGAAGAGCGGGACTCGGACCCGGGCCTGGTGTCCTCCTGTCCTCGCAATTCCACCCGACGAATCTTGCCGCTGATCGTCTTTGGGAGGTCACTGAACTCCAACCGGCGTACAAGTTTGTAGCCGCTCACCTTGGTCCTCATGAACGCAAAAATTGACTGAGCTGTCTCATCGGTGGGTTCGAACCCGGGAGCCAAAATCACGTACGCCTTCGGCACGAATCCACGAAGTTCATCGGGTGAAGGAACGACAGCAGCTTCTGCAACCGCGGGATGCTCGATCAGGACACTTTCCAGTTCGAACGGGCTGATCCTGTAGCCGGAGGCCTTGAACACGTCATCAGCTCGGCCCACGTACGTGATGTAGCCATCTTCGTCCCGCTGCCCGACATCGCCCGTGTGGTAGTACCCGTCCCGTGTGACCTGGGTCGTCTTTTCGTCGTCGTCGACGTACCCAACCATCAAGCCGACCGGGTGGTCATCCCCGATCTTGATGCAGATCTCGCCTTCCTGGGCGGGCAACCCATCAGGGTCCAGCAGCTCGATCACATAACCGGGCATGGGGCGACCCATTGACCCGGGCTTGAGTTCCTGGCCGGTGCTGTTTCCAACCACGGCCGTTGTTTCGGTTTGGCCGTAGCCGTCACGGATTGTGATTCCCCATGCAGCCCGTACCTGTTCGATCACTTCAGGATTGAGAGGTTCACCGGCCGAAATAAGCTCTCGAAGCGCCACGTCGTAGGCGCCCAGATCCTCCTGGATCAAGAACCTCCACACAGTGGGCGGGGCACAGAGCGTATTCACCCGGTTGTCAACCAGCACGCGCAGCACGGTGTCGCCGTCGAACCGGGTGTAGTTGTACAGGAAGACCGTCGCTTGGGCGATGAAGGGCGCAAAGAAGCAACTCCAGGCGTGTTTCGCCCATCCGGGGCTGCTGATCGTCCAGTGAACGTCACCCTTCTGAAGACCCAACCAGTACATGGTCGAGAGATGTCCGACCGGATAGCTGACCTGGGTGTGCTGTACCAGCTTGGGTCGAGCGGTTGTTCCCGACGTGAAGTATTCGAGCAACGGATCATTGACGTCGGTCATTTCGGCCGGTTCGAACGTCCTCACCTCTTTGTGTGAGTTCGCATAGTCAACCCAGTCGGCATCGGTCAGTGCCACGCCGATCATCGCCACTCCTCTTAGAAGTCCGACATCGATACCCTCGAAAGAGGCTGCTCCGGTGGCGTTGGTGATGACCATGCTGGCATTGCCGCGCTCCATCCGGTCCGCCAGGTCGGCGCCCGCCAGAAGCGTCGTCGCCGGGATCATCACCGCACCGATCTTGATGGCTGCAAGCATCGACTCCCACAGTTCCACCTGATTGCCGAGCATCACCAGGATCCGATCGCCTCGTTTGGCCCCATGACGCACCAGGAAGTTGGCCACCTGATTCGAGCGGGCGCTCAGCTCGCTGTAGGTGAGTTTGGAGGCTTGCCCCGACTCCTCGATGATGTGGAGCGCCAATTGATCGTTTCCTGACGCGATTCGGTCGAAGTAGTCGAACCCCCAGTTGAATTCGTTGAGCGCGGGCCATTCAAATCCGTCGTAGGCGGTTCGGTAGTCGGCGCGGTGGTCCTGTAGGAAGTCTCGGACCGCGAGGAAGGCATCTGCATCAGTCACGCAAAGACCCCACCATGCCGGTCAAGGACCGTCAAGTCGGACCGTGCGACTCGGACTCACAAAGGCCGGCCAGGAGCTCAACCAGGTGGACGAAGTGTGCATCGTCGCCGACTGCGCCGCTCGCCTCCATCGAAACGAATCCGTGGAGCGCCACGTGAGCGCTCGTCGCAGCCGCCACGGCCTCGGAGTCGGACAACCCACCTGCAACAAACACCGCCTCGAAGACGTCATGGATTCCCGATGTCTCGCCGGGGCGCACAGAGTTGTTCGTGATCGTCACCCGATACTGACCTGGATGACGTTGAGCGAACGTGCGGTACGCGCTCGCGATCGCTACCACCGCGTCGGCCCCCGCAACACCGATAGCCGAGGTCTGAACCGACTTGGTGAGATTCGAGCGGGCCCTGACCGCCACGACATCGTGGAGTCCGTCGATACCGTCAACATGGGTGTAGAGCGCCGAAGGTCGCACCCCGAGACCGGCAGCCACGTTTGAGAGTGTCAACTCCGAAGGACCCGAGGCGTCAAGGATGTCGAGCGCAACGGCCAGGAGTGAATCGACGTCGATTCGAGTTCTGGCCAAAGTTCCTGCTCCAAACGTTTTTCACGAAATTTCAGAATTTCTGAAACAGTTTCAGTATATGTGACGTTGAGTAAGTGAGCATGGAAACAACCGCTCACATTCCTACAACCGACATACCTGAAAGGTAGAACTACATGCAGACCCAGAATGATCCATTTCGTCTCTTCGATAGCCTGTTGGACCAGTTCGGGACGGTCCGCAACACTGGTGGAAACGTCGCCGTAGATGCCTACCGCCGCGGCGAAGACGTGTGGCTTCACTTCGATCTTCCCGGTGTCGCCGCCGACAGCCTGGACATCGACATCGAGCGCAATGTGCTGACCGTCAGCGCCGAACGGAAATGGCGATCCGAGGAGGGCGATCAGATGTACTTCTCCGAGCGCCGGCAGGGCAAGTTCCGCCGTCAGGTGGCCCTCGGTCAAGAACTGGACATCGAGGCCATCGAAGCCGACTATCACGACGGAGTACTCACCGTTCGGATCCCCGTGGCCGAGCGCGCCAAGCCCCGCAAGGTCGCCATCAACACCGGATCCCAAGAAGCGGTGGAGACCCACGAGATCGAAGGCAGCGACGCCTGATTCTCGCCCGGAACTGGCCACGGTCTCCCGCCGCCGTGGCCAGTTCCGTCGCGTGGCTTGACCGGACTGGCCGGCCCAACAAGAAACCGTTGAGCGTGGCAGACATGGGCCTGCGTGATCCGAACGCTTTGTAGTGGTTCGGGTCGCCAGGGATATGCTCGGGTTTGGTGACAATCGTAGTCTTGTTGCTGTCCCTCATTTCCCTGGCGGGCGAGGGCAGTACACAGGTTGAAGAACCCGCCGTTCTTTTGCGCTTCCAAGAGGTAGGCGCTGTTTGTCATGCCACCGGCAGTCCAGACAACCCGTACGTACTTCTGATCAACCCTGGCAACGGTCACGACAACCACCCCGGCGACGTGGCTCCAGTCAACGGGGTGTGCCCGGCCACCGGGCCAACAACCACCACAACCGCGCCGCCAACGACGACGACGGTCCCACCTGCGACGACAACCACGACTGCAGCGCCGACGACGAACACAACCGCCGCACCGACCACGACAACCACGGTGGCTCCCACGACGACAACCACGACCGCTGCGCCGTCGACAACCCCGCCTACCACGACAACGACCACGGCCGCGCCTACCACTGCAACCACGAGCGGTCCGTCCAGCACTGCCACTCTGCCGCCCACCAGTGCCACCACCGCTGCACCGCCGCCAACCACAGCGAGTGCTCAACCCAGCCCGACGACTGCGACCTCACCCACAACCGCTCAGACAACAGCAGTTCAACAAACCACCACAACTCCTCAGTCCACAGCGACGACGAGGAACCGAGCGACGACAACCACTCCCCAGAACCGTCCAGGCCTGCTGACAACCAGGGCAACGCGAGCGACGACAACCACTCGGCCAGCCGCCACAGTGACTTCCAGCCCGGCAACGAGGAACCCAAACCCGGTCAGCACGGCACGAACCACATTCCCGACAACTGGTGCAGCGGCCGGAACTACCAGAACGACATCACCTACCGCTCCTGCAACCGACGCCGTGCCAACCTCCGATGCGCCGTCAACCATTGATGCCTCGACCTTGACGACCCGAGCCGGCAGTGAAGGCATGTCGGCCAACGATTCGCCGACAACAACGATTGGTGCCGCGTCGAGTTCGACGCGCTCGACCGTCACGACCGGCGGAGGGGAACCACCGGTCGAAGCAGCAGCGTCACCGACGTCGGCCACCCTCGGCATACCCCAATCGGCTGAGGCCACGGATCAATCCACGACCGCTCCGGCGGTTATCACCCCGCCCATGACCGATGCGGGCGCACGCCAAGACAGTGAGCAGGCGGCAAATCAACTCCTCCCCGGCGGATCCGGGGGCCCGCTTGTTCCGTTGGCGATCGGCATCGTTGGTGTTGGACTCGCATTGTTGATGATCCGAGAACGGGCCCTCTGAAATCGCTCGAAACCGGGCCGCTCACTCGACGGCGTCGGTCCGAGGGAGAAGCATCTCGGTCTGCGGCGCAGCTGCGAGTTCAGCGGGGCTGTGATCGAGAACTCCCCTGACAAGGTTGTCAGCCAATTCGATACTGCTCACGGCCACCCACACCATCGCCCTGACGTCTCGTTCGGTGATCGGCCCTTCGGTTGTCAGTAGACCCTCGTCGATCAGTCGATCGACGAGCTGGCTCTCCTGGTGCCTGACCGCTGCTACCACCTGATCGGTGAGCCCCCACAGGCCCGCAGGCTCGACGGTGGGAGGGCTGTATTTCACCACCGAGGACACGGCGGCCGGTCCGAGTTCTGCGACGGCCACGGCGGGCGACGACTCTTCCATGGCAGCGTCGTCTTCGGTGGCTGTGTCGGGCTCGCTCGCCACCAGAGTGGTCTCTTCAACAAGAGCGTCAGGCTCGATCTCCACGGGAGTGGTCTCTTCAGCCGCCACCTCCAGACGCAGAGCAGTCTCTGCAACAGCCCCGCCGTCATCGAGCTCGGATGGCAGGTCCTCCGATAACCCTCGGTCGCCGTTGAGTCCGATGATCGGGCCACGCGGGAGCGGGTCGGGATCCTCGGAGCCGATTACCTCGCTCACGATCGATTGCTCGGTATCCACCGATACCGGTCGTCCATCGTCTGTTGCGTTGGGTTGGGCGGGGCGACGTCCTGGCGCCAACGCGGTGAGCCCACCCAATGCGAAGAAGATCGCCGCGAGCAGCACACCGACGACCAGGTACTGAAGCCCCACCGAACTCCGATTCTCGGCCGACATCACGCCGGTGAGCACCAGCACACCGAGCGTCAGGCTGACAACGCTCAAACAGCCGATGAGATACAACTTCCAGCCGGTTCTCGGGGCCATTGAGTCCTCGATGCCTATCGCTGAGGAGCCTGCGCAGCCAAACCGGCGAGGACCCTGCTCGGGGTGAGGGGAAACGAGTTGAACCAGACCCCTGTCGCGTTGTAGACCGCGGCGATCACAGCTGGCGCATACGTGATGTAGGGCATTTCTGCCATACCTCTGGCTCCCCACGGTCCGAGGGGGTCAGCCAGCTCGAGAATCACGCTGTCGATCACCTCGGGGACATCACCGATGCCGGGAATCAAATAGCTGGACAAGCGGGGATTGGTAATCCGACCCCGGTCGAGTTGCAGGTCCTCGCTCAGCACGTACCCGTGGGCTTGTGCGACCGCTCCCTCGATTTGGCCCCGGACCAGGTTTGGATTGATCGCCCGCCCGACATCATGGGTCGAGATCACTCGATCGACCCGCACGATCCCGGTTCCGATATCCACGGTCACGTCAACCGCTTGGGCCATGTAGCCGTACGCGAAGTTGGGCTGCCCTGAGCCAGTCTGTTCGTCCAGCACCTCGGTTGGCGGTGGTGTAAACCGGAATATGCCGATCGCGGGTCGCTCCCCTTCCCGCCAGGCCTTTTCCGCTTCTTCGGCCGCCCCCAAAATCGAATTGCCCGCCATCCATGTGAGCCGCGACGCCGACGCTGACCCGGAGTCGCCGGTGTGTGCGGTGTCGGAAAAGGTGCCGCTGACCCTTTCCAACGCAACACCAGTTGCCTCCGCGGTCATCTGCCGAAATGCCTGGTGGGAGCCTTGGCCAACCTCGGCTCCGGAGTGAAACAGTTCAGCCGATGTGGGGGACTCGTCGTCCTCGTCCCCGAGCAGTCGAATCTCGGCGACGCAGCGTTCGGGGAAGCCGAAGCTGAAGCCCACGTTCTTGAAACCAGCGGCGAAACCACTTCCGTGCCGCAGATCACTCTCGGGCGATGCGAGACTGGCGATGGACGAGAACGGCTCGGGATGAGCCGGTACGAGCGCCGCCCGGGCGCACGCATCGACAACCTCGGGCAGGGTTACTCCCGCTGGCATCACTGTTTGGGTGATGCCGACGCTCCCTTCCTTCAGCACGTTCTTGCGCCGGAGTTCTACCGGATCCATACAAAGGGCTTCAGCCAGCTTGTTCATCTGAGTCTCAGCGACGAAGGCGCCCTGGGGTCCCCCGAATCCTCGGAACGCGCCGCCGGGGACGCTGCTGGTGTAGACACAGTGGCTGTCGATCCGAGCGTTCGGCACTTCGTAGGCTCCCGCCACACTCAGATGGGCGTTACCCAGCACCTTGTTCGAGGTGTAGTTGTACGCCCCAGCATCGAGCCAGACGTCGGCCTCAACCGCTGTGATACGACCATCGTTGGTGGCACCGAGTTTGGCATGGATAGTGGCTCGATGCCGCTTGTGGTGCCCGACGATCGATTCCTCGCGGCTCCAACGGCAGTGGACCGGCCGGTGGACGCCCATCGATGCGACCTTCAGGGCCGCGAGGGCCATGACGATCTGGAGGCTCATGTCCTCCTTGCCACCAAACGCCCCACCCATCGCTGCGTAGATGACGCGGACCTCTTCTTCGGGGAGGTCCAGCGCATGAGCGATCTGCTCGCGATCTTCATGGGTCCACTGCCCACTGGTCCGAACCGTTACGCGTCCTTGCTCATCGATCCACGCGGTTGCGGACTCGACCTGAAGGA
>JBLYYW010000034.1:0-3469 GCA_048550155.1 Acidimicrobiales bacterium
ACCACACCGGCCACGTCGACATCGGTGCCGCCGAACGTGAATTGGGTCAGGCGTCCGAGCGAATAGATGTCCGACAGTGGCGAAGCTTCGCCACCGGCCAGCTGTTCGGGGGCCGCGAACTCGGCTGTGGCCCCAGCTGACCACGACATGCCGAAGTCGGCGAGGTACGCGTTGCCCTCGCCGTCGATCAGCACGTTCTCGGGTTTGAGGTCCCCGTGGGCCACGCCTTGACGGTGGGCCGCAGAGACTGCGCCGGCGATCTGGGTGACCACGTTGGTGGCGTCGCCCGGGGTGAGGCCGCCGGATGCCATGAGCTCAGCCAGACTGCCGCGTTCGAAGCGACGGGTCACGAGATAGGCCGAATCGGGCTCACGCCAGTAGTCGTACACGGGGACGATCCGGGGGTGTTCAAGCCGGGCGATCAGCTGGGCCTCGGCCTCGAACCGACGGACGAACGACGGATCGTTTGCGAGCTCGGGGCGGATCACCTTCACCGCAACCTCTCGCCCGACCGCGGGCTGGTAGGCGCGGTACACGTTGCCGACCGCACCGGCCCCGATCTGCTCCCGCAGTTCATAGCCACGTACAGAGAGTCCGGGCTCGGGGCGGCCGGCCAGTGCACGGACGGCTCCGACCTGGCGAAGATCGGGGTCGTCGAGAAGGATACGTTCCTCGAGGCGGCTGATCTCCGCTGCCGGTTCGAGGCCAAGCTCGTCGCCGAGGTGGCTGCGGTAGACACCAAAAGCCCGCAGCGAATCGGCCTGCCGGCCGGAGAGATGCAACGCCAGCATCAGATGGCCCGTCATCCGCTCACGGGTCGGGTGTTGGCGCACGAGGGATTCGAGTTCGCCGATGAGTTCACGGGCACGCCCGGTTCGAAGATCGGCATCGATCCGGTCCTCAAGGGCGGCTACGCGCATCTCTTCGAGCCGGGTGACCTCGGCCTCGGCGAAGGCCTCGTACATGAATTCTTCGAGCGCATGGCCCCGCCAGAGCGCCAGCGCTGCGCTCAGGGCGATCGACGCCGCGGCGGGATCGGTCTCCAAGAGCCAGCGTCCTTCTTGGGCCAACGACTCGAACCGCGTGGCATCGATCTCCTCGGGGTCGACCGACAACACATAGCCCGGCGGCCGGCTGAGAAGGATCGAACCTTCGCTGCGTTTCTCCCGGTCAGGCTCCAGTGTCGCCCGGAGCCGGGACACCACAGGCCACAACGCCTTCTGTCGGTCTCGCCCTGCGCCGTCGCCCCACAGTTCATCGATGATGCGGTCGGTCGACACCACCTCGTTGGCATTGATCAACAGGAGGGCGAGCAAAGCCCGCTGTTTCAGTACGCCCAGATCGAGCACGTCGTCGCCGCGGGATACCTCCAGCGGGCCGAGCAACCGGTACTGCAAACGCTCATCCCCCTCGTCGTGCGCTGGTTCGAACCGTACATCAGAAAGAGTTCTGGCCATGCTGCTACTAGGCCATCAGCCACTTGCAGCGAACTTGCAGCCGCCCACCAGCCGAAACGCACACAAACCGTTGCTCAGCAACGGTTCGCCCGCACCTCGATGACCAATCAACGGTTTCTGTGAGTCTCGGCTACGACAGGCGGGACCGCTGGTCTGGCAACGTCGGGTCCGTCAGCTCTGGTCGATGAGGGCGGCGACCAGTTCGATCACGCCTTCGTCATCAAGCGAGGGTGTGAACCCAAGCCGAACAACCACGAGATCTGCGGAGGGAACCACCACAACCCATTGGCCGTCGTGACCCTTGGCAAAGTAGGAATCGGCGGGCAGTTCGTCGCACACAACGGTGCCATCAGGCAACCGATTCACCCACCAGCCTGCGCCGTAGTCAGGATCCTCGGTCTCAACATCCAACGCAGTGGTCGAGAGTTCCATCCAGCCGTCAGGCAGCAGCTGCTCGCCTCCCCAGCTGCCGTTCTGCAATGCAAACTGACCGAGCGCCGCCCAGTCGCGTGCGGTAGCCCACATGTACGAGCTGCAAACCGGCGTTCCCGAGGCGTCCGGTTCGAGCACTGCGGACGAGAGGCCCAGCGGTGCAAAAAGCTCACGTCGTGGCAGATCAGCGTCCGCTCCCGTTGCATCAACGAGGATGTCGCACAGCAACGTGGTGCTGCCGCTCGAATACTGCTGATACGTGCCAGGCTCATGGGCGAGATCCTGGTCTGCCACGTAGTCCCCCATGTCGGGCTCCAGGTACAACATCCGCGTGATCGGGGTGCCGAGGTCATAGGTCTCGTCCCACGACAGCCCGCTCGTCATCCGCAAGAGCTGCTCCACGGTGATGTCGGCCCTGGCGTCGGTCCATTCTGTACGGAGCTGATCACTGTCGAGGGAGACAACTCCGTCGTGAACGAGCCGGCCGACCAGCAGATTGGTAGTGCTCTTGGACATCGACCAGCCCAACTGCGGGGTCTCCCGATCGAACCCGTCGGCGTACCGCTCAGCGACGAGCTCGCCGCTCCTCACCACCACGACGGCACGGGTGCCGAGCTCCTCCTGGGCGGTCTCGGTCAGATCGTCGCCGAAGGCGCTGGACACGGCCGCCTCCACATCCGGTGCCATCACAGGTATCGGCGAAGCGGCGAACGGGTTGGCCCCGGGGCTGACGGCCGAAGCCGCCGGCAGCTCGGGACGATCATCGGACAGGGTGCAACCAAAATCTTCGGTGTAGTAGGCCTGTTGGGCGGAGAGAACACCGAGCAGGGATGCTTTCGTGGACCCGTCATCGCTGCTGTTCCAGCGCAGCCACGGCACCAGTGGGTTCGGAGGCAGGTCCTTCTCCGGATCGGTGCGCTCCGAGATGTTTTCCACCGCGCAGGCGTTGTGGGCGGCGTACCCGGTCCCGGTGAGCAAGAGCGGTCGCTGATACCAATAGCCAGCCACGAGCGCAACGATCACAAACACCAGCAGACCAAGCAGAACCCTGCGCCGAGTGAACACGGGGGCAACAGTACCAACGCTTTCGGCGCGCCTCGGCGAGCTGAAGGCCAGAGCTGTGTTTTCTCCGATCTCCTCGGTGAAAGAACGCCTAGCTGGGAGGTCCGCACATCAGCTGTTCCAACATGCTCCAGCCGTGCCCATCTACCCCCCAAGCAGCTGCCAGGGTGAGTACGAAGAGGACCAGCAGGTTGTCGGTCCGACGCGGAAGTGGCCCGTTGCCGAGCCCGAAGAACGAACGCGCACTCGACGACGTACCGAGCGACAAGGCGACCGTGCCGTCGTCGCCGTGTGCGCTGTGATGACGTCCTCTGCAATCGAGAAGAAGGCGTCGGAAGACGAACTTCCCGAACCTCCATATCAGTTGAGATCGCTGACTTCGGTGTCGTGGGACCGTGCCCTCCAAAAACAAGAAACCTCAGCCACTTACGTCGCATTTGCCTCATCAATTTGGGCAGCTCACAGTATGTGGCTGGGCAAGTTTGCTTCACTCGTGATCCGTTAGTACTTTTGCGGCT
>JBLYYW010000035.1:0-3053 GCA_048550155.1 Acidimicrobiales bacterium
CCGAAGGGTGAAGGATCTCACCGACGTGCTGTGGCATGCGGCCACGTTCGTCATCATCAACGTCTTCATGTGGCTCATCGTCCCGCAGGCGGCCCTGTGGATAACGCTGGTGTGGGGTGTCGGGCTGGCGTTCCACGTTGCGTACTACTTCATCGGCGACGACGGGCCAACCAACCGCCGGTATCAAGCGTTCCTGGCCCAGGAGCGTGCCCGCGACCGCAAGCTCTGACCGCCTACCTGACGCGCCCGAACTGTTGCAGTGCAACGCTCCGACGCGTTTAGCGCGTGTGCACCCGGCCCACGATCGATCAACAGACCGATCGTCAGAACAAGCATCGAACCAGAGCTCCTAGGGAACCCTTTCTCTACCTGACGATCGGTGGGTGGAGTTGTGTGGCGGCGCCCGGGGTGAAGAGTTGGGCCGGGCGGCCTCGGCCTTCGGTTCGGTAGTCGCCGGTTGGTTCGACGAAGCCTTCGCTTGCGATCACCTTGCGGTTGAAGTTGCGAGGGTCGATCGTGGTGTCCCACACCAGCTCGTAGACGTGGCGAAGGTCCGAGATTGTGAACGGCGTTGTGCAGAAAGTTGCGGCCAGGGTGGTGTATTCGAGCTTGGCGCGTGCCCGTTCGAGGCCGTCGGCCAGGATCTGGTTGTGGTCGAACGCCAGCCTCTTGGCAGCGAGTTCGTCGACCGATAGCCACATGGCCTCGGCGGCGTCGGTGCCGGCTTTTGGTTCTGGAAGGTTCGACGCGAACGCGAGATGGGCGACACTGATGGTTCGCATGCGTGGGTCTCGGTTGGGTTTGCCATAGGTCCCGAGTTGTTCGAGGTGGAGTCGGTCGATCGAGCCGACCCCGGTCTCCTCCATCAGCTCTCTTGCCGCTGCCGCGTCGATGTCCTCGTCGGGTCGAACGAATCCGCCAGGTAGGGCGAGCTTGCCTGCGAATGGACTCTCGCCGCGCCGGATCGCGAGTGCGCAGAGCTGGTCGTGCCTGATCGTCAACACCACGAGGTCGACGGCAACGGCAAATGGTGGGTGGGTCACATTGACCATCATAGATGTCTTTCGTCAACTTGACGAGAACTCATTTCTCATGCATCATACTATTAATCGTCTGAACGACGAATAATGCAAGGTCGAAGAGAAAGGAAACGACCTCATGGCATCAATCACACAACGACCAGTGCTTCGGCACCTTCAGGCGTCGTCCACTACATATGTGCAGCGGATGCGGAACGGCAAGATCGTCGACGCCGGCGCCGGTCGCTCGTTCTGGTTCCGCCCCCGAGGCTCGAGCATCAGCGAACTTCCGCTCGATGAACGTGAGGTACCGCTTATCTTCCGAGACCGCACAAGCGACTATCAAGAAATCGCCGTGCAGGCGTCGATCACCTACAGGTTTGTCGATCCCGAGACAGCGGCCAAGCGGATCGACTTCACCATCGACAACCGGCACGGCACATGGACGGCCACACCGCTGGAACAGGTAAGCGGTCTGCTCACCGAACTCGCTCAGCAGCACGCCGCCAGCGTGTTGGCCGGCATGCGCCTGACCGAGGTGATGGTGCAAGGCATCCCCAGCCTGCGGTCTGCCATTTCGCAGGGGCTGCGCTCTGATGACCGGATCGAGCAGACAGGAATCGAGATCGTCGACGTTCGAGTCGTTGCAGTTCGGCCAGAGCCCGAAATGGAACGAGCACTGCAAACCCCGATACGCGAGGAATTGCAGCAGGAGGCCGACCGGGCGACCTTCGAACGTCGGGCAATGGCCGTCGAACAGGAGCGAGGTATCAGCGAAAACGAGTTGCAGAACCGAATCGAGCTGGCCAAGCGGGAGGAGCAGCTGGTCATCCAGCAGGGTGCCAACGAGCAGAAGCGCATCAGCGACGCCGCTGCAGGCAGTCGAATCAAGGCGGCCGCCGAAGCCGAGAACACCGAGGTGCGAGGCCGAGCCAAAGCAACGGCACTGCGAGATCTCGGCGCCGCCGAAGCTGACGCTGAGCACAACAAGGTGCGGGCCTACGCCGATGCCGACGACGCAGTGCTGCTCGCCCTGGCGGTGAAGGACTTCGCTGGGAACCTGCCCGACGTCGGCACCTTGGTGCTCGCACCCGAAATGATCACCCCGCTTCTCGCCAAGCTGTTCGGGGGATCGGCCGAGGGTGTGGGGACCGAGCTGATCGAGACGCCTGCAATCGAGGGACGGTAGCGATGAGCGTCGCCCCTCGAGCACTGATCGTCACCCGACCGACCGAGTACGACGAGATGCTCGGCAGGCACGGGTCACGTCAGCAGGTCGCCTTCTTCCTCGAACAGCGAGGCCAGTCCCTCGAAACCCTGGACGAGCGCCACGCGTTACAGCTACAAGCCGTTCAGCGGGTCTCGGCGGCGATCCCGGTTGACTGGCGCCGTGCCAGTCTGACCCGGGCCGACCTCAGCCGGTTCGTCTTCGGACCCGAGGACGCAATCATCGCCGTCGGACAGGATGGGCTGGTTGCCAACGTGGCCAAGTACCTCGAAGGTCAGCCGGTGATCGGTGTCAACCCCGATCCGGACCGCAACCCCGGCGTGCTCGCACTGCACGCCGCTGCAGACGTGGCCAAGCTACTGAAGGCGATCGCTGACGGAACTGTGGCCGCGCAGACCAGAGCGATGGTGCAGATCACCACCGACGATGGCCAAGGCGTGCGAGCGCTCAACGAAGTGTTCGTTGGACATCCGCGGCATCAGAGTGCCCGATACACGATTGAGATCGAAGGTCAGCGAGAGAACCAAAGCAGTTCGGGCCTACTGATCGGTACCGGCACCGGGTCCACTGGGTGGTGTGCCAGCGTGCATCGCGAACGTGCTCTCGACTGGGAGCTGCCGGGCACCGATTCGAGCGACTTGGCCTGGTTCGTGCGTGAGGCGTGGCCTTCGCCGTGGACCGGGACGACCTCCACCGCTGGTCGACTCGTGGCGGGGGAGTTGGTGATCCGCTGTGAGAGCGACCGGCTCGTGGCCTTCGGCGACGGCATCGAGTCCGATTACCTCGAGCTCTCCTGGGGCCAAGTC